>CAZZXZ010000036.1:0-1126 GCA_964658135.1 uncultured Acetobacteraceae bacterium
GGCGGATCGCAATCCGCGCGTACCATACATTTTGGAATGTTCGTCTTGTTGATTCTGTTCGTGCTGGTGCATGTGTCGATGGTCATCACGACGGGCTTCAAACGTCAGATGCGCGCGATGATCTTGGGAATCCGAACATGAAAAAACCGCCTCGCCACGTCAGCCGGCGCGCGCTCATCACGGGGCTTGCCTCCTTGGGCGGGCTGGCGCTCGCGGGTTGCTCTAAGGAGCTGCCGCCGACCTATGGGAACGTCCTGCGAATGGGCGACTTGTTGACCTACCAGGCCCATCGATTGCTATTGCCCGCCCAATCCCTCGCGCGCGAATACGAGCGGCACGATATTTCCTCGATGCCCGCCATCGGCACGACCGATCCCGCCGACTCGCTGCAACCGGCTTATGACGCGGAATTGGGACCGACGTACGATCGCATGCGCCTTACTGGATTCGCGGACTGGGCGCTGTCGGTTGAAGGTCTGGTAGCTCGTCCCGGTATGTACACTCTCGCGGCCCTCAAGCGGTTTGCGTCGCGTACGCAGATCACCAAGCACACCTGTGAAGAAGGTTGGTCCTCGATCGCCGAATGGACGGGTGTCCCGCTGCGTCGAGTGCTTGCGGCTGCCGGCATCCTGCCGAACGCACGTTTCGTGAACTTTTATCCGTTCGACGAGAATCCTGACGGCCTCGACATGCTGGATGCGTTGCATCCGCAGACCATCCTGGCCTATGGCATGAACGGTCGCGATCTGCCGATTTCCCACGGGGCGCCTTTGCGGTTGCGCGTCGAAACGCAGTTGGGCTACAAGAGCATCAAGTACCTACGCCGTATCGTCGTGACGAACGAGTTCGACGATATGGGCATGACGGGTCTCATACAGAACGGCTATTCGTGGTACGCCGGCATCTAATTGATTGCGCGGGTGGTCGGTGCGTCACCCACATGCGCGCGCTGTCGCCACGCTGCGATCCCGAAGCGAAAAGCAGTCGATACCAATGTCGTCACGATGATAATCAAAATAATGCGCTGTTCGTCGTGACGAACTTCGTCCAAACGCTCTGCCAGCAATCGTTCTTCCGATTGTTTGATTTTTTGAGTGACCGACCGAATGCCATCCATCCTTTGTTT
>CAZZXZ010000036.1:1226-10791 GCA_964658135.1 uncultured Acetobacteraceae bacterium
GTGCGAACGAAGCGACAGCAGCGCTCCCACCACCACAACGATGCTAAGCGGAATCGCCGCCGCCATGCCGGTTGACTTGCTGTTCACCATCTTGATCATTTGTTGCGCCCGTGTCCGGTAGACGTTTCCCGCTGGTAGATTAGGTTTGAAACTCCGCAGGCTCGCCTTCCTGTATGCGTCCGCCTGCGGTGACCTTCATATAGACGCCGCAATGTAGATGGCCGTATAGGTCGCGCAGAGCGGCTACTATGTTCATGTCCCGCTTGCCGGTGGCGGGATCGACATGGGTGGCGACACAACGCGTTATGGTCTTGACGAGTTCCGCCGTCGCGGCTCCGAGGCGCACTTGAGCACCCGGCGCCAGGGCGAGTTCGGACCACGCCGGCCAACCTTCCACGTAGACGTTCGCACGGAAGCGCAAGGGATCGACCGGTCGACCCAGCCTGATTTCCAGATCACGGACGCTGTCAAGATTCACGACCGAAATGAATCCTTGTGGATGATCGGTAAATCGGTGCGGCGGCGCTGTCAATACTTTCAGCGGACCACGCCGCACATCCGGATCCAAGAAGTTTGTGAGCCATGCGGCAAACGACGCCTTACCGTCCTCGCTGCTAAGATCGCCGGCGAACGACACGCTTCCTGCCGCCTGCACCGTTAACACGCTGGTCGTCGCGTCGTAGACCGTGCGCGCCAACGCCAGCCGAGGGATTTGCGCCAGGACGGTGAATCGTTTTTTGGACACAAACGCCGGTGCGGCGGGATCGAACCCCGAGGGGCCGTTTTCCACCGCGTAGAGCCGATCGCAGGGGAAATAGCCGTCCTCGACCAACTCCACTGAGGCAAGGCGTTCCGGGGTGAATCCCTTCACGGGATGGCGATAGAGCGATGCGACGCGACCTGTCCTCAAGTGCGTTTGCCATGCTCATCAAGCGCGACGATGCGTACGTTCACACTCACCAGGGAACCGTGTGGCCGAGGTAATTCAGATATTGGAGCCCGCTTTTTCCAGCTTGCGCGTGCATGGTATTCGTGAAGTTCGGTATGCTCTCTTCGACGCTCAAACGTGCCTGGGCACCACCCATATCCGTTCTTACCCAGCCCGGCGGGATGGACGATGTCGACGGTCTCAATTTCAAGTTGGCCGTCGGACATTTCTAGAAGATCTTTCAGCCTTGGTGCGGCTGTTACGCTCGGTAGCTACAACCGGCCAAACACGCTTGAGGTGCTCTTCAGCCAATGCGAAACCGAGGCCGCGGGACGCCCCAATCAGAAGGAGCTGTTGGTTAGAAGATGGAGTCGGCATGTCTGATTTTCCTCAGCAACCATGACTGAAAGACGGGTTTGCCGTTTCGTCTCAGCCAACGCACGTTATTCGACCAAATCGTTGACCAATGATACCGGTCCTGAATGATCGCGGGAGATGCAGTGCCTACATTTTAAACGTGCGCGTCCGGCCGGCTGTCCATGGCGGTGTGCTTGGAGGTCTCGACAGGCTGTCTTTACCGGTTTTCCGATTACGCCGAGTGGCGGCCGGAGCGTAAACTCGACGCCCCTGCCACGAAACGGATGGAGCGCATGGATTCGATGACGGAGCATTACGATCTCATCGTGATCGGGAGCGGTCCGGGTGGCGCCTCGCTCGCCCAGCGGCTCGCGCCAAGCGGGAAGCGAATTCTGATTCTCGAGCGTGGCGACTATCTACCGCGCGAAGAGGCCAACTGGAGTTCGAAGGCAGTTTTCGTCGATGCGAAGTATCAAGCGGTCGAGACCTGGACCAACGCCAAGGGCGACACCTTCCACCCCGCCCTTCATTATTACGTGGGCGGTAACTCCAAGGTCTATGGCGCTGCGCTGTTTCGGCTGAGGGAGCGGGATTTTGAAGAACTGATCCATGCCGGCGGCGTGTCCCCTGCATGGCCGCTCAAATACGCGGCCTTTGAAACCTATTACGATGACGCGGAAGCCCTGTTCCACGTCCATGGCACTCGGGGAGAGGATCCCATGGAGCCGCCGACCGCCAAACCTTACCCCTTCACCGCCGTCCAACACGAGCCCAAGGTGGCAGAGTTATCCGACAAACTGGCCGGCATCGGGCTCAAGCCCTTCCACCTGCCCCTTGGCATCAAGCTCGATCAAAAAGCCGACGGTTTCGCCACCCCCACCAGCATCTGCATGCGCTGCAGCTTCTTCGACGGGTTCCCCTGCCTTCTCAACGGCAAAGCCGACGCCCAGGTCATGTGCATCGATCCGATGCTCGCCCAGCACGCCAACGTTACGCTGCTGACCGGTGCATACGTTTCACGATTGGACACCGATGACAGTGGCAGGCACATCAACGCGGTCCGTGTGACACGTGACGGTCGCGCGGAAACGTACACTGCGGACACCGTCGTCGTCGCATGCGGTGCGCTCTCCTCGGCGCTTCTCCTGTTGCGCTCGGCCAGCGAAAGACATCCCAATGGCCTGGCCAATGGCTCAGATCAGGTTGGGCGCAACTACATGCGTCATGAGATGAGCATCGTCATGGCCGTGATGCACCACGTCAACGACACCGTTTTTCAGAAGACCCTTGCTTTGAGCGACTATTATTTCGGCGCGGACGACTGGAACTTTCCGCTCGGACTGATCCAAATGTGCGCCACCAGCCACTCGGACCAGATCAAGGGCGAGGCGCTAACGACGTGGCTCGAATGGTTGCCCGACATGCCGTTCGACGAAATTGCGCGCCATTCGATGGACTTCTGGCTGCAGGCCGAGGATCTGCCGCATCCGGACAACCGGGTCTATTACAAGAATGGTGAGGTTCACCTCGATCTCGTCCCGACGAACCCCGAAGCGCTGACGCAACTCAAGCGTAAATTGAAGGAGATCCTGCATCGGATTGGCTGGCCCGCGGTGCTGCTCGAGCGCTCGCTGTATCTCGGCAAGGACATTCCTCTGTCGGGCACAGCCCATCAAGCCGGCACGTGCCGCTTCGGTACGAATCCGGCCACATCGGTGCTGAACCTGGACTGTCGTGCCCACGAAATCGACAATCTGTACATTACCGACGCCAGCTTCTTTCCGTCCATCGGGGCGGTCAATCCGACGCTCACGATCATTGCCAATGCACTGCGCGTCGCCGACATCATCCAGGCACGTTGGTGAACGGCGCATCGATTGCCGCACTGGTGGTGCGCCTGGGATTGATCGTCTTGTTTTTACCCTTCAGCGCGCTCGACAAGATTCTGGGCTTCAAAGATGCGTTGGGCCAGGTCCGGGAGGTGTTCAAACCCCACGCTCTCGCGGCGGCCGTACTGCTGTGCGGCCTGGCCATCGAGATTGTTTGCTCACTTGGTGTCGTGACCGGTATCGCCGACCGGGCGGCAGCATTCATCCTTGCAGGGTATTGCGCGGTGACCGCCGTGCTGTACAAACGCTTTTGGGCGCAGGGCGATTTCTTGTCGGACGCCGGCGGTAAAGGCCGCAGCCTGTTCTGGGATTTCCTGAAGAATCTGTCGCTTGGGGCGGGCTTCCTGCTGATCGTGGTCGGCACCGACGGGTCGGGTTTGAGTCCTTTCCTGGCATCTCCACTCTCTTCCAGTCATCCGTACGGAGACCATCCATGAGTAATCCCGGTTCCAAACCTTCCGTGCCCTATTGGCATCTCTACGTCGATCGCGATGGGGTGAGCCGCCAGGCGCATTGCGCCCTGACGAATTACGAACTCAAAGGCGTCGGGCCGGCGGATCCGCAGTGGAACGATCAATTGCAGCGCGGTGAAGCGACCGTGGTGTTCACGGTGCAACCCGTCGGTTGGGTGGGCGAGTGGCACGAGAATCCGGCGCCGCAATGGATCGTGGTGCTGTCCGGGCGCTGGTTCATCGAGAGCATGGACGGCACGCGCATCGAGCAAGGACCCGGCGAGTTCTCCTTGGGCGAGGACCAGGCCTGTAAGGCAGATGACGGCCGCAAGGGACATCGCTCGGGCACCCTTGGTGATGAACCGTGCTGCCTCATGACCGTCCAACTCCATGTCGATTCCCAGCGCGTGCCGTGCCACATTCGATGACCGATCCGCGAGTCAATCGACGGCAGCATCAACCGATCAGATCGATGGCCAGCAGATACTGGGTAGCCGCGATGAACAGCCTGTTGCCGTGGCGGCCGCCCAGTGCGCAATTGGCGGCAACCGCCGGGGTGGGTATGAAGCCGAGCCGCTCCCGTTCCGGCGTCCAGATATGGATTCCGTCGCCCGCTGTCGCCCAGATCCATCCACGCGCGTCGACGAGAAATCCGTCCGGACAGCCGTGGTCGGTATGGCAGAAAAACCGCCGGTTGTGGAGCGCACCCGTGGCTGTCACATCGAATGCGATGATTTCGTGCTTGGTGCCGGTCTCGGGTCCTGGAATGTCGGCGAGCGCGCGCGAAGTGTCCGACACGTAGAGGATGCGACCGTCGGGTGAGAATGCGATCCCGTTCGGCTGCTCGAAATCCGCCATGCGGAGTAACTCGCCCGAATCGTAGCGATAGACGCTGCGATGATCGAGTTCCGGGTCGACCAGGCTGCCCTGGCTCGGCATCAATATCCCAAAAGTTGGATCGGTGAACCAGATGGCCCCGTCGGGCGCGACGACTAGATCGTTCGGCGAATTGAGCCGCTTGCCCCGATAGTGCGTGACGATGGGCTCGGGCACCGCCGTGTCGGCACCTACGCGAGAACGGCTGACACAGCGCCGGCCATGCTCGCAGTGAATGAGGTTCCCCGCTGCGTCCAGTGCATTACCGTTGACGAAGTAGGTCTCATCGATCACGACTTCCACCCGGCCGTCGGGGTGCCAACCGAGCACCCGCCGGTTCGACACGTCGGACCACACGAGCCGATCGTGCGCCGGCTGCCACACCGGCCCCTCGCCATGCACCGTCCCTTCGTACAATATGGATAGCCGCGCGGCGGGCGACAGCACTTCAGCTAGGCGCGCATCATCAATCTGCACGCCGTCAAAACGCGCGACGGCTTGCGGCGCTCCCGCTCGGCGTAAAATACGGCCCGGCAGCAAGGATTGACTCATACGTCGCGCTCCTGCGCCTCATGACTCACGCGCCGACGGCGAACCCTGGGTGAAGACATGTGCACTCCTTGGAACCGGCCGGCACTGGCTGGTCACAGTATGCGGTCAGGTCGCCGCGTGATGGAGGAAAGCGATAGGATTCATGTACTCAATGACACCCAAGATGTCGCATCGTCATGACCGATAACCCGCCGCACGCCCATGCGCTGCTACGTTTCGGCTTGAACACGCCCAATGCGCGGCGCCTCATGCAATTTTACGAACAGGCTTTCGGTGCACGAACGAGCACTCGGGGTAAGGCCAAATATGCACTGCTGCGTTTGGGCGACGCGACCATCGAACTCATGCAACACGCCGAGCTAGGAAGACCCTACCCTCCCCAGCTGTCCCCGTACGATACCCGCTTCCAACATCTCTGCATTGTCGTCACAGACATGCACAGCGCAATGCAGCGCCTGATGCAAACCGACGGCTGGTCCGCGATCTCCGCCAACGGCCCGCAAAAGCTGCCGGATAGCGCTGGCGGAGTCACCGCCTTTAAGTTTCGCGACCCTGACGGGCATCCCCTGGAGTTTCTGCAATTCGGCGTCGGCAAGGTTCCGCCGCATTGGCGGACGGCTACCAGCGGCGACAATCATCAGGGCATCGACCACTCCGCGCTCAGCGTGGCCGATGCGCAGCGGAGCGTGCGGTTTTACGAATCGCTCGGCTTGCGTCAATCGAGTGAGACGCTCAACCAAGGCGCCGCGCAGGAGCGCTTGGACGGCGTTCTCGCGCCAAAAGTCGACGTGATCGGTCTCGCGCCTCATCAATCGACGCCGCACGTAGAACTGCTTCATTACCACACTGCCGCTCGGCCGATCCACGACGCCCTTGCAGCCAACGATATTGCTGCCACCCAGCTGGTGTTTGCCATCGATTCCGCATCGCAAGACAAAACGTCTCGCTTCATCCAGGATCCGGATGGGCATTTCCTGAGGTTTGAATAGGCGGGATGAACGGCACGATTTCACCATCCTTACCCGCATCGTCACTTCGTCGCTCAGCGTTGCAACGCCGCCCGACAGCTTGACGAGGTCTAAAGCACCGAGACCGATATAAGAAGGGTCGAATCATGGAGCGGGAAACGAGACTCGAACTCGCGACCTCAACCTTGGCAAGGTTGCGCTCTACCAACTGAGCTATTCCCGCGGCTGGGCACCCACGCGCCTGAGCAGACGCGCAATTGTAGGGCCGGTTTGCGTGGAGTCAAGGAGCAGCGACATTCGAGCGCGTTCCACGGCAGACCCGGCGCAATCTCGCACCCTTGAGTTGGTGATCATTCCCGGCAATGATGATGCCATGAACGTCTTCGTCCGCAATGCGGTGTCGCACACGCCTCTGTGGGTGTTTGCGCTGCTGGCCTACCTGGTATGGATCGGCGCACAACGCCTGCGTCCCTCGGTACGACCGCTGGTCAGAATGTGGATCGCTCCGACGATCTTTGTGATCTGGGGTCTCGTCGGGCTGTTTAGCAGGGAGGGGGATTTCGCCGCGATTTTGACTCGCTGGCTCGTGGGCGCATTGCTCGGCGGCGCCCTCGGTTCGGCGGGCGGAATGCCGCTGGTCGTGGATCGACAGCGACGGTTGGTGCGACTGCCGGGCAGCGTGCTGCCCCTGGCGCGGGTATTGGTGATATTCGGTGCGCACTACGTGCTGCAGGCCGCCGCGGCCATGCAACCAACGAACCGTGCGGCACTGCTGGCCTGGGACGTTTACGTGTCGGGCGCCAGCACCGGGTACTTCGTGGCCTGGTCCCTGCGCTTCTGGCGCAGTTACCGCAAGGCACCGCAGACCGATCTGGGCCCGGCCGCCGCCTCGGTTGATGCCTGAGCCCAAACGGGTATCGGGGCGCCCGTCAAAGACTGGCGCTGCCCCGCAATTCGGGCCAGGCCAGCATCAGATACGCAACCATCGACCAGAGCGTGAGCACCACGGCCACGGCGGTCAATGCGATCCCGAGCGTGTAAACCGGAATCCCGAAAAGACTCTCGCGAAACAGCAGGAACGACAAACCCACGATTTGCATGATGGTCTTGTACTTACCCAGCAGCGACACCTTGATCTTTCCGCGCGCGCCGATTTCGGCCATCCATTCGCGCAGTGCGGAAATCGCGATCTCGCGGCCGATGATGACGATCGCGGCAATCGACATGAACCACCGCGGATCGCGGCTGACGATCAAAATGAGTGCGGCGGCAACGATCAATTTGTCGGCAACGGGGTCCAAAAAGGCGCCCAGCCGGGAGGTTTGCCCCAGTTTTCGCGCGTAGTATCCGTCCAGCGTATCCGTGATGCCGGCCAGCGCGAACGCGGCACAAGTCGCCGGATCCCCCCACGGATACGGCACCAGATAGAAAATGAAAAGAACCCCGGGGATCATTAGAATCCGCAGCCACGTCAGGGCGTTCGCCACGTTCCAATTGGAGACGACCGGCGGCGGTGCCGCAGGCCGTTGGCCATCATTGCCCGGGGTGAAGATGCTCATAAATTACCTGAGCCAGCTCTCTTCCGAGCCCGCGGATCTGCACGAAATCATCGATGCCGGCACGCAATATTCCTTGCAAACCGCCAAATTGCTTCAGCAGTTCGCGTCGTTTGACGGGGCCCAGGCCCGGAATGGTCTCTAGAATCGACTGGTTGTGCCGTTTCGCCCGCTTGCGCCGGTGGCCGGCCACGGCGAAGCGATGCGCCTCGTCGCGCACACGCTGAATCAAGTGCAAAGCACGGGATTCCGGCGGCAGTATAGTAGGCGTGTCCTGGCCCAACAAGAACAGTTGTTCCTGGCCCGGACGCCGGTCGGCCCCTTTGGCAACCCCGATCAGCGTGATGCCCTGCAGCCCGAGTTCGTCGAGCACTTTACCGGCTTCGGCCAACTGTCCCTTGCCGCCGTCGATCAACAGTACATCCGGCTTGGCAATCTCGCCGTCCCGAACGCGTTTATAGCGGCGGGTCAGCGCTTGGTACATGGCCGCATAATCGTCGCCCGGCTGGATGCCGGCGATGTTGAATCGCCGGTAATCGTTCTTCAACGGGCCTTCCACGCCGAACACCACGCACGAGGCGACCGTGTCGGTGCCGCCGGTGTGACTGATATCGAAACACTCGAGGCGGCTGGGCGCCTCCTCCAGATCGAATGCCTCGCGCAACTCGTCGAGACTGGACTCGATGCTGGCGCGCGCCAAACCGCGCATCTTGAGTGCTTGGTCGGCATTATTGCGCATCATCTCCAACCACCGAGCGCGGATGCCGCGAACCGATGAAGTGATCCTCACCCGGTGCCCCGAGCGTTCGGTCAGAGTGGCTTCCAATAGCTCCATGTCGTCGAAATCGTGCTCCACCAGGATTTCAGGCGGCGCCTCGCGCTCGAGGTAGTACTGACCCACGAATTGTGCCAGCACTTCGGGTAGATCGGCGAACGGTGCCTTCGGGAAAAAAGTCGTGCTGCCCAGGCTGCGGCCGCCGCGCACGAACATCAACGCCACGCAATATTCGCCGTTGATGGCGCAGACTGCGATCACGTCCGCATCGTGATCGGTGCCGGCGGTGACTATTTGCTGGGCTTGAATGAACTTGAGATTTGCGAGCTGATCGCGCAACCGCGCAGCCTCCTCGAAATGAAGCTGTTCCGCGGCAGTTTCCATGCGCCTGGCGAGTTCCTGTTGCACCTCATCGTCGCGGCCCTCCAACACCTTGATCGCCGCGCCGGCATCACGCGCATAGCTTTCCTTGGTGATGAGGCCCACGCAAGGCGCCGTGCAGCGTTGGATTTGATATTGCAGACAGGGCCGCGATCGATTCGCAAAATACGTGTCTTCGCAATTACGCAGCCGGAACAACTTCTGCAGCTGCTGCAGTGTGTCGCGCACCGCTCCAGCCGACGGGTAGGGGCCGAAGAAGCGGCCAGGTTCCTTGCGGGAACCGCGGTAAAAACTCAAGCGGGGGAATTCATGATCCGTCTTCAGGTGCACGAAGGGAAAGCTCTTATCGTCCCGCAGCACCACGTTGAAGCGCGGCCGGTGCTTTTTGATGAGATTGAATTCGAGGAGTAGAGCCTCGGTATCCGAATTGGTGATCGTGACTTCCATGTGCGCGGTTCTGGCGACCAAGGCCTGCACCTTTGGCTGCACATTACTGGGCTGAAAATACGAACCCACGCGGCTCTTGAGATTTCTCGCCTTACCGACGTATAGAATCTCGCCCTGCCCATCCAACATTCGGTAGACGCCCGGGCGGACGGGCAGGCTGTCGACGAACGACTTCGCATCGAAAGGCAGCGCGACGACGTTCACGATGCCGGAGATAGCTGCGCCAGGGCACGGGCATTATCGACGATGGCCTCGAACATTGCGGTCGTCAGACGCCGGGTCTGCGTGTTGTAGCGACTGCAGTGATAAGAATCGAGCACCACCCGCCCATCGCTCAAGACATGCTGTGCCCCGTGAGCGAAGCGAAACCGTTTGGTAGGCACC
>CAZZXZ010000036.1:10891-25601 GCA_964658135.1 uncultured Acetobacteraceae bacterium
ATGCCCGCAAAATCGCCCGTGAAAGGACGCCCGCTGCGATTCGCGCCATGCATCCCGGGCGCCAGGCCGACGATGAGCAAACGCGCACTTGCCGCGCCAAACGGCGGCACGGGTTTACAGTAGTAATCGGGATGCAGCGCGTGAATCGAATCCAAGAACGTCGCCAGGCGTGGGCAACGCCGACATTGGGAATCGAAAATTTGATTCATGAGTGGAGCGCGTCGTGCGATATCAAACCGATCGCGCAGTGGCGAGCGCGCCATTAAAAAACGGGCTACGCAGAAAACTCTGCGTAGCCCGCCATGGAGCGCGCCTGGAATTTGGACTAACCCGAGCGCAACCCAAACCTTGCCACCTCAGTGGTCTCCGCCCTTCCGTCCCGCACAAACTTCGCAGTCGGTGATGTCTGACCCGCGCCTGAGACATATACACTGCACGGCAAGGCCAAAAGATGACAGGGAAAAAAGGCTTCCGGAGCAGAATATCACCTAGCCGAACTCTGGCAACCCGGTTTTTACAAAACCGCTGGCACAGTCCCAACAAAAATCTTGATATTCTCGGCAAGTACTTGAAAAACCTACTATTTCAAGCTATTTGACGTGATTTATGAGGTCACTCCATCGACCCTAGTAATCCGCCTAGCGGTTCCTGCATGCCGCGCGATGAGCATCGCAAGTTCTAGCGCCTGTTCGGCGTTCAAGCGTGGATCCACCGGCGATTTATAGGCCCGGGCGAGATCGGCTTCGGCCAAACCCCGCGCGCCGCCGATACATTCGGTGACGTCGTCCCCGGTAAGCTCGATGTGGACGCCTCCCAACATCGATCCACACTCTTCATGGATACGGAAGGCCGCTTGTACTTCGTTCAAAATGTTGTCGAAGCGGCGCGTTTTGACCCCGCCGGCCGTGGTTTCGGTATTGCCGTGCATGGGGTCGCAAACCCACAGCACCTGCGAGCCTGTCGCGCGCACCGCATCGATCATCTCCGGCAGCCGCTGCTCGACGTCCTTGACACCGAAACGATGAATGAACGTCAAACGTCCAGGCTGATTTTGCGGGTTCAAGATCTGCACGAGTTGCTGCAGCCATTCGGCGTTCATGGCAGCACCCACTTTGACACCGATGGGATTGCCGATGCCGCGGAAATATTCGATGTGCGCGCCGCCGATCTGCGCCGTGCGCATGCCGATCCACGGCATGTGGGTCGACAGGTTGTACCACTTCTTCTGTCGCGCGATGTAGCGCGTCTGCGACTGTTCCGACAACAGGTGCAACCCCTCATGGCTGCTGTAAAAATCGCCGCGGGTTACCGCGTGCACCCGCTGCCCGCTCATCGACTCGAAGAAATCCAAGGATTCGCCGATCGAATCGACGATCTTCTGATAAGCATCCCGCAAGGGCGCATGACGCAAAAAGCTCAAATCCCAGTATTCGGGGTGGTGCAGATCGGCAAATCCGCCATCGATGAGCGCTCTTACGAAATTCAACGTAAGAGACGCGCGCTCGTAGCCACGCAGCAGCAGTTCCGGATCCGGCTCGCGTTCGGCCGCAGTAAACCCCGGCCGATTGACGTTGTCGCCGCGATAGCACGGCAACGTAACGCCGTCCTTGGTCTCGGTGTCGGCGGAACGCGGCTTGGCATACTGCCCGGCAAAGCGACCCACACGAATGACCGGTTTCTTCAACCCTTGCAGCAAAACCAGGCTCATCTGCAGCAGAATCTTCAAGCGCCTGGCGATACTGTCGGACTCGCAATCCGCGAAGCTTTCGGCACAATCGCCGCCCTGCAGCAAAAATTGCTCGCCGCGCTGGGCCTTCGCCAGCTTGTCGCGCAACGCCTCGACCTCCCAGGAGACGACCAAGGGCGGCAGGCGGCTCAGCGCGGCGACCGCCCGCTCCAAAGCAACCGGGTCAGCGTAGGTCGGCTGTTGAGTCACGGGCAACCCGTGCCAACTGGCGGGATGCCACGGGGTCAGTACAAGGCTCTTGGACATGCCGGCGATGCTACGTCAAAATGCGGCCCCTACCAATATCCGGGTCGTCCCCGCTATGCACAACATCGAAGAAACACTGGCGGCCTTGCGCGTAAAAGCCCTTAATTCGGGCACCTGGTGCGGCGCACTGGGCTGGAGCGAGGACGCGGGAGGAACCCTGATCGATTCCATGAATCCGAGCACCGGCCGGCGGCTCGCTCAGACTCGAGGGGCAACTGCACGCGACTACGAAAACGTCGTCACGGCGGCGGCGGCGGCCGCCAAGGCGTGGCGTCGGGTGCCGGCGCCCAAGCGCGGCGAGATCGTCCGTTTGCTGGGCGAGGAATTGCGCTTGCACAAGGATGCGCTGGGCAGTTTGGTGTCATTGGAGAGCGGCAAGATCAAAGCGGAAGGCGACGGCGAAGTACAAGAAATGATCGACATCGCGGATTTCGCGGTGGGCCAGTCACGCATGCTCTATGGCAACACCATGCATTCGGAACGCGTGCAACATCGCATGTACGAACAATGGCACCCGCTCGGCGTGGTCGGCGTGATCTCGGCCTTCAACTTTCCGGTGGCAGTGTGGGCCTGGAATGCGTGCCTGGCGGCGATCGCGGGCAATGCCGTGATTTGGAAGCCGTCACCGAAGACCGCGCTGTGCGCGGTGGCCGTGCAAATGATCTGCTCTCGAGTCCTCGAACGCCACGCGGTTCCCGCGATCTTTCAACTGTTCATCGATGCCGGCACCGACTTGGCGACGCATTTCGTGGACGACCGCAGAGTCGCCTTGATTTCTTTCACCGGATCGACTCACGTCGGACGGCAGATCGGCGTGCGGGTTGCGCAGCGCCTCGGCAAGAGCTTGCTGGAACTGGGTGGTAACAATGCCATCATCGTCGATGCCAGCGCGAACCTCGATCTGGCGGTTCCCGCCATCGTGTTTGGTGCCGTCGGCACGGCCGGGCAACGCTGCACCTCGACCCGGCGCGTCTTGGTCCACGCGTCGCGCGCGGCCGAGCTAGAAAGGCGGCTGGTGGCGGCCTATGGTCAGGTCCGCATCGGCGATCCGTTGGATGCCGACACGTTGATGGGTCCATTGATCGATGCGGGCGCCGTTGCGCGCTACACGGCGGCCATCGTCGCGGCGACGTCGCAGGGAGGCACGCTGTTGTGCGGCGGCCAGGCATTGGAACGCGCCGGGCATTTCGTCCAGCCGGCGATCGTGCGCGCCAGCGCCGACATGCCCATCGTCGCCACCGAAACTTTCGCGCCGATTTTGTATCTCGTCAGCTACGAGTCGCTCGAGGCTGCGGTTGCGCTGCAGAATGCCGTGCCGTATGGACTATCGTCCGCCGTGTTTACCGATCGATTGCAGGTGGCCGAACAGTTTCTCTCGGCGGACGGCAGCGACTGCGGGATTGCGAACGTGAACGTCGGCACGTCGGGTGCCGAGATCGGGGGTGCCTTCGGCGGCGAAAAGGATACCGGCGGTGGTCGCGAAGCGGGCTCGGATTCCTGGAAAGCCTACATGCGGCGCCAGACCACGACCATCAATTGGAGTTCGCAACTGCCGCTGGCGCAGGGCATCCAGTTCAACGTGTGAGCCCCAGCGTTGCACGGTGCGAGCCCAGGCGTCTCATCGTGTGAGCCAGGCGTCGATTTGCGCGGCGCGCGCTGCCAGACGTGCGGCGGACACCGGGCCCAGGGTCTTCAGTTCTTGAGCATACAAAGACACCCGGTATTCCTCGATCCAGAATTGCAATTCGTCGAGCTCGGGAATCCAGCGTAATTCGGCGGCGAGCCGGCCGTGCAAGGATCGCAGGCGTGACTCCCACTCGTTGAGTTGCTGCAGAACGGAGGCCGGCTCGATGCCACGGGCCAACAACCGTTGCCAACGACGCCCTTCGGCTTTTAGATAGCGGGACAGCTGGCGCAGCCCATCCGCGGGCGTTGCGCCGAGCGCTTCGCGACCGAGCAGCCGCCGCAGATGCTGCTGGGTTTCCTCGCCCTGTGCGCCGCGCGAGCGCACGCGCAGATCCTCGACCGAACGACGTACCGCGCGAGCCTCCGTGAACCAACCGAGCATGGTGGACGCAAGCTCGGCCAACGCCGCATACAACGCCTCGCGACCGCGGTCCACGGCTTGCTCGAAGGGCGCCCGCTGGCGCGGCGCATCGACATCTTGAAAACAGGCACGGCGAAACACCCACTGCAGCAGAACGTCGACCAAGGCCTCACCGCTCAGATACGGCGTGGCCGCCAGTATCAACGGCGTGTCGGACAGGATCGTCTTGGCGAGGTCCTTGCTATGCCGCTCCAACATGACGCGTGCGAGACGAACCGCCGACTCGCGCCACTGCCGATCGGCTTCGGCTCGAGTCCACTCGAAGCCGATTTCCAGTAAGCCGGCGCGCTGCATCAATGTCGGATAGACGCTCACCACACCCTGAGATACGTCGAGCAGGGCGACCTGCGGAATGTCTGCCAGCTCGAAGCGCCGCCACGACGCGGGATGCATCATGCGGGCGCGTCGCTCCAACTCCTGTCGTGCGCTCGACGCGCAACGGCGGCGCAGCACACTGAGGTCGCCGTCCTGCGCCAACTCCCGGCCGTTGTCGACGACCGCGAGCTGCGCCGACAGATGCGCCGGGACGGCCGTCGGGTCGAAGCGAATCATCGCGGCAGGAATACCGCGGACTTCTGTCAAGTAGGCGCCCAGTCTTTGCAGATCGGTGGACGGCGCACCCATGTGTCGCATGAAATCCGCCGCGGTCGCCGCGATCGGAATCAGACTGCGGCGTGCGTCTTTCGGCAGCGACCGCAGCAGCGCCTCGATGCGCGGCGCCGCCAGCCCGGGAACGGCCGAATCCACTTCTGCACGCGTCAGCGACGGCAGGGCCAGCAACGGCACCGCGAGCGTCGCCCCATCGCGGCTCTCGCCGGGCGCAAATCGGTATTCAATCGCGATGTCGAGCGCCGTGATCGCCACCCGTTCGGGGAACTGCGCGAGAGCCTGTGGGTCCGGCGCTCGTGCGAAGATATCCTCCGGCGTCAACTCGAGCGCGGACCGCTTGGCGTCGGTTAGATGGCGTGTGAAGTAGTCCAAGGTCGCGGCACTCGACACCTGGCGCGGTAAACGTTTGTCGTAGAAATCCACGAAGGACTCGTTCGTGCGTACGAGATCGCGGGTCCGCAATCGCTCCTCCAGGCGCTGCGCCTCGCCAATGGCCGCGTCGTTGTGTCGTACCCAGGCGGGCCGCGGCTGCAGGCGCTGGTACACCAAGGCTTCCCGCGCAAAGATCAAGCGCGACTCCTCGGGCGCCAGCGGGCCGTAGTTGACGATGCGGTTCGCACTCAAGGTCAAACCGAGATAACTGATGCGTTCGCGTGCCACCACTTCGGCGCGGCCTTCATCCCAATCGGGTTCCAAATACTCCCGCTTCAGCATGTGTTGCGCGGCCGCTTCGATCCACATGGGCTCGATCTCCGCGACTCGACGCGCGTAGACGCGCGAGGTCTCGACGATGTTGGCCGCCATGACCCAACGCGGCCGGCGCCGTTTCAGCGGCGAACCCGGAAAAATGTGAAAGTGCACGCCGCGCGTGCCGAGGTAAGCGCCCTCCTCCGTGCGGGTTCCCACCATGGTGCAAAATCCGGCCAACAGCGCGCGATGCATTCCGGTGTAGCTCGCCGGTTTGGTTTGCGCGACGATACCGAGTTCGCGTGCGCGCTCGGCGACTTGAGCGTACACATCCTCCCATTCCGAGAGGCGCAACACCGAGAGGCCGCGCTCTTTGCACCAGCGCCGCAATTCGCGCCGCGGTCCTTCGCGGGTCCGCCGGTAGGCCCGCCACAGCTTGACCAACGCCGAGAACTCCGATTTGCTGTCCTCGAAGGCCGCGGTCGCCGGATCTTCGGCGGCGCCGTCCGAATGGGCCAGGCGCGCATCCGGAACGCTGAGGCCCGCGACGATCGCGAGGATTTCGGCTTCCGCATGGAAGCGCTGACTCTCGAGCAATGCGCGAGCCAGCCGCGGATCGAGTGGCAATCGCGCCATGGCGCGGCCGCGCCGCGTGATGCGTCGCTCGGCATCCAGCGCCTCGAGCTCCTGCAACAGGCGATAACCATCGCCCAGTGCACGCGAATCCGGGGGATCCAAGAAGGGAAAACTTTCCGCATCGCCGAGTCCATCGGCGGCCAGCCTCAGCAACAGCGCGGCGAGATTGGTGCGCAGCACTTCCGGCTCGGTAAATTCCGCGCGCGCGTCGAAATCGGCTTCCGAATACAACCGCACGCAGACCCCCGGCCCGAGCCGTCCGCAGCGCCCCTTGCGTTGCTCGGCACTGGCGCGCGATACCGCCTCGATGGGTAATCGTTGCAGGCGGTTGCGCGGACTGTAACGACTCACCCGGGCGAGCCCTGAGTCGATGACGGCGCGGATGCCCGGCACGGTGATCGAAGTCTCCGCCACGTTGGTTGCGAGCACGATGCGCCGCCGCGCACTGCGCTCGAAGATTTTGCGCTGCTGATCCCACGCCAAGCGTGAATACAGTGCCAGCACATCGACATCCGACTGCAACTCGCGCTGCAGAACATCACCGACGTCCCGTATCTCGCGCTCTCCGGGCAGAAAAACCAACACGTCGCCGTTCGAGGTGTCCCCCGGGTGGGCCACGATATCGCGATAGGCCTCGAGCACGGCGGTGGGCAGATCCGGATCCTCTGCGGCGGCGGCTTGCGCGGCATAGCGGACTTCGATCGGATGGCTCCGGCCGCTCACCGTGATGATGGGCGCGTTGCCGAAAAACTGCGCCACCCGGGCGACGTCGAGCGTCGCCGACGTGACGATCAACTTCAAATCGGGCCGCCGCGGCAGCAGGCGGCGCAGCACGCCGAACAGCAGATCGATGTTGAGCGTTCGCTCGTGCGCTTCGTCGACGATGATGGTGTCGTAGCGACGCAGCCAGGGATCCGAGGTCAGCTCGGCCAGCAGCAGCCCGTCGGTCATCAGCACCAAGCGTGTGGCCGCGGACACTTGATCCGCGAATCTGACTCGAAAGCCGACGGTCGCGCCAACGGTTTGCGATAATTCCTCGGCGATGCGCGCCGCCAGGGCGCGGGCCGCTAGCCGGCGGGGCTGCGTATGCGCGATCAAGCCGTCGATCCCGAAACCCAATTCGAGGCAAAACTGCGGCAGCTGGGTGCTCTTGCCCGAACCGGTATCGCCGGCGACGATGATGACTTGGTGCGCCGCCAGAGCTGCGCAGATCTCCTCGCGCCGCGCCGCGATGGGCAGCTTTGGATCGTGCTTGAATACTAGCCGAGCGACCCCGCGCGCACGACTTACCGCCTCACTCGCCACGCTTCACGTCTTGCCACAACGCCTCTTGCGCCGCCAGATCCAACGCGTCGAACCGCTGACCCCGCTCGGCAGCGAGTCGTTCCATGCTCTGAAAGCGCCGTTCGAATTTCGCATTGGCGGCGCGCAAGGCGGCTTCCGCATCGACATC
The DNA here is from genome assembly GCA_964658135.1 of uncultured Acetobacteraceae bacterium. GTDB lineage: Bacteria > Pseudomonadota > Gammaproteobacteria > Steroidobacterales > Steroidobacteraceae > Bog-1198. The sequence continues at coordinate 18,377 of CAZZXZ010000036.1, forward strand.
GAGCTTGCGCGCGAGGTTGGCCGCAGCAAACAGCAGATCACCGATCTCTTCGACGACCTGCGGCGAGGCTCCCTGCGCGCCGTCGCCGTAAGGCGCCCGCGCCGCCTCGCGAACTTCCGCAAGTTCCTCGGCCACCTTGTCGGCGGTTTGTTCGACGCGCTCGAAGTCGAACCCCACGCGCGCGGCACGCTTGCTGAGTTTGTCGGCGCGCATCAACGCCGGCAGGGCGAGCGGCACACCGTCGAGCGCGCCGATTCGCGCCGATCCGTGCGGGCGCGCGGCGGCGCGCTCGCCGGCCTTGATGTCTTCCCACACCACGCTTTGCCGATCGGCGCTCAAGGGCACGGATTGCGCCGCTCCGAATACGTGCGGGTGACGGCGGGTAAGCTTGTCGCAGATGGCGGTCGCCACGGCGTCGAAATCGAAAAATCCCGCTTCCTGCGCCATTTGTGCATGAAACACCACTTGAAAGAGCAGGTCGCCTAGTTCGTCCTTGAGGTGCGGCATGTCGGCCCGCTCGATCGCGTCGGCAACCTCGTAGGACTCTTCGATGGTGTGGGGGGCAATGCTCGCGAACGTCTGGATGCGGTCCCACGGACAACCGTCGGCACCACGCAGCCGCGCCATGATCGCCAACAATTCGCGCAGCGGCGCGCTCATTGTCGCGCCTGCAACAGACGCCGAAACGTCAACAGCATGCTGGCCGTTGCTCCCCAGATGTTCCGCTCGCCATACGGAATGTCGAACGCATCCCACGAGATGCCCTCGTACTCGCGCCGCCGAATCTTATGATTCGCGGCATCCAGGATGAATGTCAGAGGCACCTCGAACACATCGTGCACCTCGGCGGCAGCGATCCTCAAACCGTAACTCGGATCGACGAAGGCGACCACCGGCGTCACACGAAAGCCGGTACCCACCCAATGATCCGGCAAGTAGCCGGCGAAGTGGACGAAACGCCGCGACAGCCCGATCTCCTCGTGCGCTTCGCGCAACGCGGCGTGCCACGAGTCGATGTCGTCGGGCTCGGTACGGCCGCCCGGAAAGCTGATCTGCCCGGCGTGATCCTTGAGCGTCGCAGCGCGCTGCGTCAGCAAGACCGTCATACCCTCGGCGCGGTCGACCAGCGGCACCAATACCGCCGCCGCCACCGCCGCAGCAGGCCGAGCCGCGCGCACCCGCTCGAGCACGGTCGGCGGTGCTCCCGCGAGCCACACCATCTCATCGTCCGGCGCAGCGGCCCGCGCTTCGAGAGCTTCGCGAATGTGCGACTTGCTGTAGAGCGGATCCGCCATCAGCGCTCGACGCAATAGGTAACGGTGGGCATCGTTGTTTCCGGTAATATCTCTGATATCGTAACATCGAGTCTCATATTCCTCCGATGCCAGCCACTGCGATCGAGGCGCTTTCGCCGCTTGACGGACGTTACGCCGGAAAACTGGCCGCGGTGCGTTATTTATTCAGTGAAGCGGGCCTCATGCGCGAACGGGTTCGCGTGGAATGCGCGTGGTTTCTGGCGCTGGCCGATGGACCGGCGACCGCGCAGCTCGCCGGGCTGCCGCACGCTGCGCGCCGGTGGCTCGAACGGCTGGCAACGGATCCCGCCAGCACCGATGTAGCCGCCATCAAGGCAATCGAGGCGCGCACCAATCACGATGTGAAGGCGGTTGAATATTGGCTGCGCGCAGAACTCGGCAAGCTGGGCGTTGAGCCCGCCCAGCTCGAATGGGTACACTTTGCGGCCACGTCGGAGGACATCAACAATCTCGCCTATGCGCTCATGCTGAAGGCGGCGCGGGCGACGGTTTTGTTGCCGTCGCTCGACGGGCTGATCGCTCGTCTGGACGCTCTGGCCGTCGAGCATGCCGGGGTCGGCATGCTGGCCCGCACGCACGGTCAGACCGCCACGCCGACCACCGTGGGCAAGGAACTTGCCAATGTCGCCGCGCGCTTGCGAGGTCAACGGGGGACACTCGCTCGCCTGGTCATTTTGGGCAAAATGAACGGAGCGGTCGGCAATTTCAATGCTCACGTCGCCGCCTTGCCGAGCATCGATTGGCGCGCCATGAGCGTGGCGTTCGTCGAATCGTTGGACCTGGCTTGCAACCCCTACACGACGCAGATCGAACCGCACGATTGGATCGCCGAATACTGTCACGCCGTGATGCGGGCCGACACGGTGCTCTTGGATTTCGCGCGCGACATGTGGAGCTATATTTCGTTGGGCTATTTCAAGCAGCGCGTGATTGCCGGTGAAGTCGGCTCCTCGACCATGCCGCACAAGGTCAACCCCATCGATTTTGAAAATGCCGAGGGCAACCTCGGGCTCGCCAATGCGCTGCTCGGTCACTTCGCCGACAAACTACCGCTGTCGCGGCTGCAACGCGATCTGACGGATTCGACCGTGTTGCGCAATTTGGGGGTCGCGCTGGGCCACGCGGAGCTTGCCTTTCAATCGCTCAACGTGGGGTTGAGCAAGGTCGAGGTCGACACGCTGCGCCTCTCGCGCGATTTAGACCAAGCGTGGGAGGTGCTGGCTGAAGCAGTGCAAACCGTAATGCGCGCTCATGGAATCCCCGATGCGTACGATCGCTTGAAGAACTTTTCCCGCGGTACACCGATGAATCAGGCGTCGATGCAAGCGTTTATCGCGTCGCTCGAGCTACCCCTCGGCGAGAAAGAACGCTTGCTTGCTCTGACGCCCGGGGGTTACCTTGGCAATGCGGCAGACATGGCGCGAAGCGTGACGCAGTTGGCACAGCGCTAGGGTTGGCAAAGGTACTATTCCTTGGCAATCTACGCGGTGCTCGAGGCAACATATATGACGGGTAAGACGGACGAAGGGAACGCACCGATTGCAGAGATGGCCGTTGCGCCCAAAGGCGACCCTGGCTTGGGATCGGGCACGCGCACCATTTTGACGACGATGCCGGAAGTACGCGAGTCGAGCCTGAAAGTTGCCAAATCCGCTCAGCGTCTGCTGTCGATTTTCACCCAGGATTTAGAACCGCTGATCTACGGGGAAGAGCCGTTTCTCGAGGCCATCAAGCGCTTGGTGTTGGCGCGATCTTACGCCAAGGTTCGCGTGTTGCTCGCCGATCCCTCCCGTGCCATGGTCGACAATAATCGTTTTCTCGCGCTGGCCCGCCGCTTGACCAGCTGCATCGACTTGCGCTCGATGAGTGCCGAGTATGCGGCCGGAGCAGGGGCGTTCATCATCGCCGACGACAAAGCCTTGGTCTATCGGCTTCAGGCGGATCGTTGGGATGGCATCTCTGACATGAACGACCCCGCCGTCGTGCGTAAATACCTGACCTTTTTCGACTCGGTTTGGCAGACGAGCATGCAAGAATCTCAAATGCGTCAAATGCTGATGTAGAGGGCCTGCGCCGTTATAATGGCGCATGCAGTCGTTACCAGACCCCCAATCCGCCGGCACCGTGATCGTCGGCATGTCCGGCGGCGTCGACTCTGCCGTGTCGGCGCTGGTGCTGCTGGAGGCCGGATTTGCGGTTCAGGGTCTGTTTATGTCCAATTGGGACGATGACTCGTACTGCACCGCCGCCGCCGACTTTCAAGACGCGCGGCGTGTGTGCGCGACGTTGGGCATTCCGTTGCATCGGGTTAGTTTCGCCGCGCAGTATCGTGAGCGGGTGTTCGCGCATTTTCTGCGCGAATATGCTGCCGGCCGCACCCCGAACCCCGATGTGTTGTGCAATCGTGAGATCAAATTCGGAGTTTGCCTCAATTACATGCATCGTTTGGGGGCATCGTGGATCGCCACGGGTCACTACGCGAGGATTCAGCGTACTTCGGCCGGGGTTCAGCTTCTGAAGGGGTGCGACCGCACGAAAGATCAGACCTACTTTTTGAACCAGGTGGCACCGGATGCGCTGAAGAGGACGCTGTTTCCCATCGGCGACTTGCAAAAGCACGAAGTCCGTCGGCGAGCGCATGCCGCGGGCTTGGCGGTGTTCGACAAGCCGGATAGCACCGGGATTTGCTTCATCGGCGAACGGCCCTTCGAGGAATTTCTGAGCCGCTACCTGCGCCAGCCGACCGGCCCCATCGAGACCACCGAGGGCGAGACCATCGGCGAGCACCGCGGGCTGGCTTTTTACACGCTCGGCCAGCGCGCGGGTCTGCGAATCGGCGGTCGCGCCGGGACGGCAGCCAAACCGTGGTACGTGGCCGACAAAAATCAAGCGCGCAACGCCTTGATCGTCGTGCAAGATCCGGCACATCCCCTGTTGTTGAGCGCCGAATTCGACGTCGAGGACGTCAACTGGCTCGGCGCGGCGGATGGCGGGTGCACGGTAAAAACACGCTATCGGCAGACCGACTTGCCATGCCACATCCGGGTCGACGGTGCCGTGGTGCACGTGTCGTTGCGAACGGCGGCGCGAGCCGTCACGCCCGGCCAATATGCCGTGTTTTATCGAGGCGAGGAGTGCCTCGGGGGCGGCGTCATCGCGCGCCGTCATGGCGTTGCCGGAGCGCACGTCATTTCGGCGCAGAACTCGCATTCGTCAGCGCTACAGCCGGCGTAATCGCCTATAATTCTTCTTTTCCAAGCGGAGGTTTCATGACGGATAGTTTCAAGGCAAGAACGACGCTCAATGTGGGCACCCATCAGTACGAAATTTTAAGCTTGGGTGCGCTCAAGGACCAGAAGATCGACCGCCTGCCCTTTTCGCTGAAGATATTGCTCGAGAATCTGCTCCGTTTCGAAGACGGCATCAACGTCACCAAGAATGACATCGAAGCACTCATCCGGTGGGATCCCAAAGCACAACCGAACTATGAGATCGCATTCACCCCCGCGCGCGTCATCATGCAGGACTTCACCGGCGTGCCGTGCATCGTCGACCTGGCCGCCATGCGCGAGGCCATCGTCAAATTGGGCGGCGATCCACTGCGCGTGAACCCGCTGGCGCCCGCCGAACTGGTCATCGATCACTCGGTACAGGTCGATGAATACGGCACGGCGGAGTCTCTGCAGCACAACAACGAGATTGAATTCGCCCGCAACGGCGAGCGCTACATGTTCTTACGCTGGGGCCAGACGGCGTTCAGCAATTTCAAGGTGGTTCCGCCCAACACCGGCATCGTGCACCAGGTCAACATCGAGCGCTTGGCGCGCGTGATCTTCGAAGGAGACGGCAGCAGCAAAGGCGTCGCCTATCCGGATACGCTGGTGGGAACCGACTCGCACACGACCATGGTCAACGGCTTGGGAGTACTCGGCTGGGGAGTCGGCGGTATCGAGGCCGAAGCGGCGATGCTCGGTCAGCCCGTCACCATGTTGATTCCTCAGGTCATCGGCTTCAAGCTGACGGGGGCCTTGCCGCCCGGTACGACGGCGACCGATCTCGTGCTGACCGTGACCGAAAGTTTGCGGAAAAAAGGCGTGGTCGACAAATTCGTCGAGTTTTTCGGCGACGGCTTGAAAGGTTTGCCGCTGGCGGATCGCGCGACCATTGCGAATATGTCGCCGGAGTTCGGATCCACCTGCGCTATTTTCCCCATCGACGAGGAAACCATCCGTTATCTCGAATTGACCGGCCGGCCGGCCGCCCAGATCGCTCTGGTCGAGGCTTACGCCAAGGCGCAAGGACTGTGGCGGATTCAAGGAGCACCGGCGGCGGATTACACCGACATCGTGGAACTCGATCTGGCGACGGTGGAACCGTCGCTCGCGGGGCCCAAGCGGCCGCAGGATCGCGTGCCGCTGCGCTCGGCCAAGGGCGCCTATCAGAGCAGCGTGAAGAAAATGGCGGAGGAACGCACGCAGAAAAATTCCACGGCCACCGGCAGCGCGGCGGCGACGGTCGCCGGCAACCGCTTCGACGTGCACGACGGCGCGGTGTTGATTGCCGCCATCACCAGCTGCACGAACACCTCGAATCCGGCGGTGCTGGTGGCGGCGGGCTTACTTGCCCAAAAAGCCAATGCGCTCGGCTTGAAATCCAAGCCCTGGGTGAAAACCTCGCTGGCACCCGGTTCGCGGGTGGTCACCGATTATCTGCAGAAGGCTGGCCTGCTCAAAGAGCTCGAAGCGCTCGGCTTTTACACCGTGGGCTACGGCTGTACCACCTGCATCGGCAACTCGGGACCCTTGAAGCCGGAAATTTCCGATGCCGTCAAGGCAGGCGATGTCATCGCGGCGTCGGTGCTCTCGGGCAACCGCAATTTCGAAGGTCGAGTGCACCCCGAGATCAAGATGAATTTCCTGGCATCGCCGCCCTTGGTGGTTGCCTATGCGCTGGCCGGTAATCTCAACATCGACATCACCACCGAAGCCTTGGGCATGGGTAAAGACGGGAAACCGGTCTATCTCAAAGACATCTGGCCGAGCAACTCGGAGGTGGCAAAGGCGGTCGCCGCCTCGGTGGACTCGGCGATGTTCACGAAAGGTTATGCCAACGTGTTCACGGGCGACGCTCATTGGAGCGGCATCAAAACTCCCGCCGGTAAGATTTACGAGTGGGACACGCAATCCACTTACGTGAAGAATCCGCCCTATTTCGATGGTATGACCATGACCCCGGCGGTCGCGGCCGACATCAAGGGCGCGCGTGTCTTGGCCATGCTGGGCGATTCTGTGACCACGGATCACATTTCGCCGGCCGGAAACATCTCCAAGTCGAGCCCGGCAGCGAAATATCTGGTATCCCAAGGCGTGCAGGCGGCCGATTTCAATTCCTACGGTGCCCGGCGCGGCAACCATGAGGTCATGATGCGCGGTACGTTCGCCAATATTCGCCTGCGCAACTTGTTGTTGCCCGGTATCGAAGGCGGCGTCACGCAGCATATTCCGAGCGGCGAAACCTTGTCGATCTTCGATGCGTCGGTGAAATACAAGGCGGAAGGCACTCCCTTGGTGATCTTGGCCGGCAAGGAATACGGCACCGGCAGCTCGCGCGACTGGGCGGCCAAAGGCACCATGCTGTTGGGTGTGAAAGCGGTGATTGCCGAGACCTTCGAACGGATTCACCGCTCGAATTTGATCGGCATGGGTGTGCTGCCCCTGCAATACAAGGACGGTCAGTCGGCGGCAGGATTGGGCCTCACCGGAAAAGAGCGCTTCGAAATCGTCGGTCTGAAACAGGGCGCCGCCAAAAGCGTCAAGGTCATCGCGACCGCCGACGACGGTAAGAAAATCGAGTTCGAAGCCCGGCTGCGCATCGATACTCCCAAGGAACTCGACTACTACCAGCATGGC
>CAZZXZ010000037.1:0-25481 GCA_964658135.1 uncultured Acetobacteraceae bacterium
AACGCGACGTCATTCCATATCGGTCGAGCGAGTCAACTCTTCGTGGCTCGTCAGACTCGCCTGCATGGCGTCGAGTTTTGCGCGTACCATCCCGAGCGCGTCGCTGCCGATCAGCAGATGCTCCGGCGGCTCCGGCATGTTCACCAAAGTGAGGATTGCCGCCGCAGCCCTGTCCGGATCGCCTAACTGCTTGCCGCTTTTTTCTATCCGCGATTGCCGGACCGGGTTGAACACGGTGTCGTAGTCACTGATGGAACGCGCGCTGCGGACCATCGAACGGCCGGCCCAGTCGGTTCTGAAAGATCCCGGGGCGACAGCCGTGACAGCGATGCCGAGGCCTTTCACCTCTTTTGCCAATGTTTCGGAAATACCTTCGAGGGCGAACTTGCTGCCACAGTAGTAGCTGATACCTGGCATCGTGATGTAGCCACCCATCGACGTGATGTTGATGATATGGCCACGCCGGCGCTGACGCATGAACGGTAGGAACGCCTTGATGACTGCGACTGCTCCAAAGACGTTGACGTCGAATTGGCGGCGTATTTCATCCAGCGACGATTCCTCCAAGATGCCTTCATGGCCATACCCTGCGTTGTTGATCACGACGTCCACCGGCCCGAGCTCCGCTTCGACCATGGCGGCGAGTGGTGCGACAGAGTCGAAATGCGTCACGTCGAGCAGCTTCACATGCGCCTTTCCGCAAATTTGCGTTTCGAATTCCGCTGCCGCCTGGTCGGTTCGAACGGTGCCGATGACGCAGTGGCCGGCCTTCAGCGCGGCTTTCACGATGGCACGGCCGAAGCCACTGCTGACGCCCGTAATAAAAAAAATCTTGTGGTTTTGCATTCATCGATTGTAGGAGTAGAGGATGCTGTAGAGCCAGTCGTAATCCTACGTCCAGCTTGCCTATTGCTATGAGGTGAGCCGAATTCCTAGCGATTTTTTGCGAGGATTGATGCACAGTACGCTGAATGAGCAAATCGCGCCCATCACCCGTCGAGCACATACTCGGTGCCCGCGAGGGGCGCCAGGCCAGCATGGTGGCGCGCTTGAAGCGACTTGCGCCTCGAGAGGGCTACACACTGACAGCGCTCCCGGACGTGCGTTTTCTTCGCTCTGATCGACCATTGGCGTCGACCCCCGTGCTGTACGAACCTGGGATAGTCTTCGTCTGCCAAGGCCGTAAGCGCGGCCTCTGGGCAAACCGGGTCTACCGCTACGATGCCCAACACTACCTTGCGGTGTCCGTGCCTGTTCCGTTCACCATGGAGACCGACGCCAGCGCCGACGAACCTTTGCTCGCGATTTATTTTAGCCTCGATCTTACCGTTCTCGCGGGTCTTGCGTTGCAGGTTGATGAACTAATGGAGAATTCGAGGAGCGCGCCAGTCGGGATGTTCTCGACACCGATTGACGACGCGTTGGCACAGACGGTCCTGCGATTTCTCGAGGCGATGAGTTCACCGGTAGAGGCTGTGCTGCTCGGGCCGGCGATCGTGCGCGAGATCTACTTTCGCGTGCTCATCGGCGAACAGGGGGCATCGATGCGCGCAGCGCTCGCCAGTCAGGGTCAGTTCGGAAAGATTGCCAAGGCGGTACGACGCATCCACTCCAAGTTCGGCGATCGTCTCACGGTCGACCGCCTGGCCCGCGAGGCGGGCATGAGCATTCCTACGTTTCACACCCACTTTCGTTCCGTCACCCAGAGTTCTCCGATGCAGTACCTCAAGTCGGTACGCCTTCATCGAGCACGCATGCTGATGTTGCGAAACCAGAAAACGGCGGCGGCAGCGAGCATCGAGGTGGGATATGAAAGTGCGTCGCAGTTCAGTCGTGAGTTCAAACGCTTTTTCGGACTGAGTCCGAGCGATGAGATTGTTCGCCTGAAGTCGAGCTTCGCAATGCCGCGGTTGCCGGGGCAGCAAGCGTGGGTGACGTCCCATTAATTTCCCGCGGCCAAATTCATGCATCGTAGGCCGGCCTCTGTGTTGCCGCGGCCCACGAAAAGGTGAAGAATTGAACCACTGTGCACCGATCAATGTCGCGTCACACCGACCAGGCTTAGAGGCATGCCCATGAACGCACCCCCATTGCCGTGGATCCTATTTGTGGCGGGCAAGCCGTCGGGACCCTATTCCGATGCCTTGCTCAGCCAAGCTCAGTCGTTGACTGCGACTGCAAAAGCCTGTTGCTTGATCGTTGACGGATATCAGGATGCGTGGCGGGATTTGAGCCGACGGTTTTGGCAGTCGAATGTGTTTGCCGGTGAAAGCGGCGATCCGATTGTCGAGGGGATAAGGAAAGTTCTCATCAAGCTCATGGAGCGTGAGCCCACCGCCGGCGCGGTGCTGATTCCGATCAACCATTGCGCAGTGCAGGAGTCGACGTGGCTCGCCGCAACTCAGGGCGCGGTGAGACTCGGTGTGGATCATCCTGACACGGTGTACATGCTTCACGACAACCCCGACAACGATCCCCGGATTGCCCTAAAACGGCCGGACGTATGCTCGTCTTCGGTCATGGTCGGTTCCGTTCGTGCATTACTCGATCTGTGTCACGGGCAGCGAACCACCGCCATCGTCGACCTGACGGTCGACGAAGCCTTCGATAACGGGGATCAGGGCGTTGCGGCGGTTCGCCAAAGCGATGCACCCCTGAACGTGGTTCACATCAGGCTAGTGGAAGAATATGCCCAATTACAGCGCGTCGATCATGCGCGGCGCAGAGCCAGTATCGTAGATGTTCATGCATAGTCCGAGGGACGGCAGCCGCTCTGCGCGTGGCCTCCGACCCATTGAGAAATGCCGTAGCATGTAGCTCGACGGCATGACTGCCTGGGCCTATCGGTCGGAAGTTTGTTGTGGAGAGTCGTAAATGCCTGAGCATCGCTGCAAGACCGCCCTTCGATGGATCCATGCAGCCGTGGTGACAGGCTGATGCGTGGCATGCGTGACGGAAGGCGGGATTTCCTTTGCGGCGCGGGAGCGGTCATCGGCGCCATGGTAGGCGCCTCGGCCATCGCGCGGTCGGCGACGGAGAAACAGCCTTTCGAGAATGGCACCCGCGATTTGGTTGCGTATCCGCAGAAGCGGCCTTTGATGCGTATCACCACCCGGCCGCCGCATCTGGAAACACCGTTTGACGTTTTCAATCACGGCGCCATCACACCGAACGACGCGTTCTACGTGCGCTATCACCTGGCGAATATTCCGCTGGCCGTCGATCTGAACACCTATCGCTTGAAGGTGTCCGGAAAGGTTAAGACCGAGTTGTCGCTGTCCCTGTCCGAACTGAAGCAAATGGGTACTCACGCTGAGGTGGTCGCGGTGAATCAATGCTCCGGCAACAGCCGTGGCTATTCCATGCCGCGCGTCTTCGGCGCTCAGCTGGGCAACGGCTCCATGGGTAATGCGCGATGGGTGGGTTTACCGCTTCGTACGGTCCTCGACCGGGCAGGCTTTGTCGGCGGCGCCAAGCTGGTGACGTTTAATGGCTTGGACACCCCGGTGTTGCCGAGCACTTCCGATTTCATCAAAGCGTTGGATCTGGACGTCGCCATGAATCCCGATGTGCTGCTCGCGTGGAGCATGAACGGCACCGATATTCCACTGTTGAATGGCTATCCGCTCAAGCTGATCGTTCCGGGTTACTTTGGCACCTATTGGGTGAAGCATTTGTCAGAAATCCAGGTGTTGGATGCGCCGTTCACGGGACACGATGCGTTTTTCATGACCACTGCGTACCGCCTGCCCGACAACGAGTGCGCTTGTGTCGCACCTGGCACCGTACCGACCAAAACGACCCCTATCTCGCGTTTGAAGGTCAGATCTTTCATCACCAACCTGGTGCACGACGTGGTGCTCAAGGTGGGCGTGCCGGTGCTTGTGAAAGGGATCGCCTTCGACGGTGGCACCGGCATCAAAAAAGTCGAGCTGTCCGACGACGGCGGACGGCTGTGGCGAGAAGCTACCCTGGGCCAAAACCTGGGCAGGTTTTCGTTTCGAGAATGGTCGCTACCCATCGTTCCCCGCCTTCGCGGACCCATGGAGCTGCTCGTGAGGGCGACGGCCGTGGACGGCCAGTATCAGCCTGCCACGGCAACATGGAACCCAGCTGGTTACGCTAGAAATGTCGTGGAATCATTGCGGGTAATGGCTGCATGAAGTGCTTGACGCTAACTCTGCTCGTAGTTTCCCTGCCCCTAAGCGATGCCCACGCAGCCGTGCAACCCGTCAAGCTTCCCGCAGAAACTGCTGTTCTCAAGCAATCCACCCTGCCCGGCTACACCGTAGCCGAGCAAAAATGCGCCATCTGCCATTCTGCCGACTACGTCAATCTTCAGCCGCCAACGATGACCCTGGCCCAGTGGAATGCCGAGATGGTGAAAATGCAACATGCCTATGGGGCGCCCATCGACGACGCTGAGATCAAGGTCCTAAGCATCTACCTTGCCTCCGCGTACGGCGACGCTTCGACCGTGACGGCGGCCGACGCCGCTGGTGCGCAGGAAACGGGGTCGTCATCAACTGACCAAGCCACGCCCACCAGGGAACTCGACGTTAATACTCTTCTTGCGCACAACGCTTGCTTGAGTTGCCATGCGGTCCAGCAGAAAGTGATGGGTCCGGCATATCACGACGTGTCGGCCAGATACAAAGGGGAACCTCATGCGACGTCTTCGATCGAGGCAAGTATTCGCGCCGGGGGTTCTGGAAAGTGGGGTGCAGTTCAGATGCCCCCCTTTCCAAATCTGAGTTCCGACGAGCTGCATGCTCTAGCGGATTTCGTGCTCAGGCAATGAGTGCTTCACACGGGCCGCTCACCGCCACATAGCGCTTGATCTGCACTGGCCCCGCGTCTAGAGACGAATAGACTTCAGCGAAGCAAATCGACTTCGCGGTGATGAGCACGGGTTGGCCGAGCGACCGCTACCAGGGCATCACTGCGCTGTTGCGCGCCATGTTAGAGCATATCTGCGGCCTCTACGGAATGTCAGGACCCGAAAGCACGGCGAAAACGTTTATTAAAAAAGCCTTTTAATTTTTACTATGACGATGCCCGCCTCGGCACAGGAGTTGCACACTCACTTGTCGATGAAAGCACTTATCAACGGTATCGATCCCCGGCTCCGCCACGAGTCGGCTCAAGGCATGACGCGCCCGTGCAAGCTTCATGGGGCGGGGCTGGCGTGTATCCTCTTTACGGTGTGGTTTCTCCCGGCGACATCCAGCGATGCGGCTGAATCGCCCGATCAACTGGCGGACATCGTCGTCACCGCACAAAAGCGTGCCGAGGACATCAAGGACATTCCGATCAGCGTATCGGCGATCGGCGCGACCCAATTGATTGAGCACCATGTCGCCGACTACGACGACATCACTCGAACTGTGCCCGGAATCTCCTTCCAAGCCGGCGCCGGCCCGGGTCTCGACAATATTGAGATACGCGGTGTGAGTTCGACCTCCGGGTCGGCGACGGTCGGCATCTATGTCGACGAGGTGTCGGTGACATCGAAGAACCTGTTCGACGGCGCCGTGCAGCCGAAGCTGTTCGATTTGGATCGGATCGAAGTGCTGCGCGGTCCCCAGGGTACGTTGTACGGCGCAAGTTCGATGGGCGGCACCATTCGTTTCATCACCAAGCAGCCTGACCTCAACACCTTCAGCGCCTCGGTGAGCACCGATCTGTCTGTAACGCATCATGGCGGGTTCAATAACGACGAGTATGCCGTCATGAACCTGCCCGTGATCGACGGCGTGTTCGCGCTGCGCCTGGGGGTCGACATCGCCGATGAAAGCGGCTACGTCGCCAATTACGCGGCGACCCCCACCGGGGCGGGAGCGAACGGCTCGATATTGTCGCTTGGAATGAACGATGACACCGGCCTGCTGGCGCGAAAAGATGTCAATGATGTTCGCACCGACGTTTTGCGCATCAGCGGGAAGTACGCTGGTGCGAACGGACTGACGGTCACACCGGCGTTCCTCTGGCAACGCACCGCCGCCGCCGACAGCGGACTTCAATATCCGGCTATCGGGGTGTACGACCAGGATAAACGTGTGGCAGAACCCGGCACCGATACGTTTGCACTGCCGAGCGTCACGGTGACCAAAGATTTTGATTGGGGCGCACTGACCTCGATCAGCAGCTACTTTGATCGCGACTTTCATCGCATCACTGATGGCACGCTATACAACTCGAATATCTTTGCCAACGACTTCATCGCGCCGTATGCGCCGACCGCCGCCCAGGCGTATGCCACCAGCACGGTGCTCGCCTTCCTGCCCTCGCCTGTGTACTACCGCACCACCACCGAGCAGACCTCTCAGGAAATCCGCCTGAGTTCCGCGTCGTCGTCGATTGCCGGCATTCCCACATCCTGGACCGGCGGCCTGTATTTCTCCATTCAACACCAGAAACACACCGACGATGAATACATCCCCGGATTGCAGGCGGATTTTCAGCAAATCTATGGCTATGGAATCAACTCCGCGCAATCGCCGGTTGGTGTGACCTACAACCCCGGCGTGTCCTATGCAAATGATTTGATTTACTTCGGGCATGTGTGGCTCACGGAGCGGCAGATCGCGCCTTTCGGTGAACTCGGTCTGCAGCTTATGCCGCAGTTGAAAGCCACGATCGGACTGCGTTACGTATCGGCCAAGTCGACCTACAACGTCAACAGCGGCGGCTATTACGGATATGGCCTGCCAACCGACTACACCGACTCGCAGCATTTCAGCGCTACGACGCCGAAAGCATCTCTCGACTACGCGCTCACCGACTCGAGCAACCTGTATGCCACCGTCGCCAAGGGATTTCGTCTGGGCGGTCCCACCGGACCGGATCCAGCCAATATCCCCGGCGGGACCTGCGATGCCGACTACGCCACTTTAAACCTGGCCAATGCGCCAACTCAGTACCAATCAGATTCACTCTGGAGCTATGAACTCGGGAGCAAGGGCCGCTATTTCAACAACCGATTTTCAGTGAACGCCGCGGCGTACGCCATCAAATGGACCAACATTCAGCAGACGATCAACCTACCCACCTGCGGCTTCGGCTTCACCACCAATGTGGGAGATGCGCAGATTTACGGCAGTGAGCTTGAAATGCGGGCGCTGGTGCTGCCCTCGCTGACCCTTTCGCTGAATGGTGGCACCACCCACGCCTATATATCATCCGTTTCGGGTCCGGGCTCCGGCATCGTCACCGTCGGTGAATCGATTCTGAACGTGCCGAAATATTCCATCACCCCGAGCCTCGACTACGACGCTCCCGTCAACGATTCCACAGCGGGGTTCGTGCGCCTCGATTTCTCTTACACCGGACGCGCCCGGGCGTATTTCGACAGCAGTGGTTTGAACCAACTGTATTCGCCCGGCTACGGCATCGTCAATCTGAACCTGGGCTTTAGTCACGACAAGTTGACCGTGGGACTGTATGCCAAGAATCTGCTCAATTGGAAGAACATCATCCAATATCCCTCGGTCAATTCCGTGCCGGAAGGTTACACCGTCCGGCCGCGGACGATCGGCGTGACCGCGACTCTGCAGATGTAGGCGACGAGATCGTCGATAACGGATAGCGGATTTATCACTCGCCTTGGTATCACCATGAAATTATCAATGTCACTGCTGGTGCTGGCATCGTGTCCCCTCGCCCTTCATGCACAGGACACGCGCGTTCAACATCCGAGCGCTGTTGCTCCGACCATAGTCTCGCCGGGTGTGATCTTGAAGGAATTGTCGGGGCGTAACGCCCCGGACGGCGCGCGCTCCGACCGCGTCAGCGTCGCGCTTTTTCACCTCGAACCGGGGCGGGCAAGTGCGTGGAGCCATAACAAGGTCGGCGAGGAGTCGTTCTTCGTGCTGGCAGGTACCGGTGCGGTATGGACGGGTACACGGTGGCAGCGCGTCAAGCCGGGTTCCTATGTGCTGATTCCTCCGAGCCAGATTCGGTCCATTCGGGCCGACTCCACGGGAGCGTTGGATTTTTACGCCATTACCGCGCCGGCGTGGACCCAACTGGACGATGTACACGTGGAGGCGCCTCGCGGCGCCCGCTGATCGCAGGCCCCGAAACCCATCCCGTCCGGCGATCGAGGATGTGGTCGAAGCGCACGCCGTCGTGCAGCACCTGACGATCGGGCATCACTCGAGCTCGGCAGCACCGACGGCACGGGTCGATCAGAAATAAACGACGGGTCTTTCAGCGTCTTCGCGGGTGCCGCCGCTGCGACATCGACCATAACCCGATCAATGGTTTGCGCTGCAAAGTAAAATCAGCGTAACGGTGCCCTGCACGGTTGTCGGACGTCGATGCCGGCTCGGTGTCTCTGAATTGTCACATTCACGAACTATGTTCGGCATTGAACGCGATGCGCGGACGCAAGGGGTCCTTAAGTTCGCGAACTTTTCCACAATGAAACTAAGGGGACATTGACTTGCTATCGAAACTATTGACTGCTGGCGTCGCCGTCGGCCTGCTCGGCGGTGTCGTTGCGCGTGCGCAGACGAACGAGGGACCGCTCACAACGGGACATCACGTGAAGCATGTGCTGCTCATCAGCGTGGACGGCCTGCATGCGCTCGATCTATCCAACTACGTCGCCGCTCATCCCGACTCGACGCTCGCCGACCTGAGCCGGCATGGGGTGACCTATACCAATAATTCGACCTCCTCCCCGTCGGACTCCTTTCCTGGTCTCGCCTCCCTGGTGACCGGTGGATCGCCGGTCACCAGCGGCTTGTGGTACGACGACACCTATAACCGCGTACTCTCGCCACCCGCCGTGACGGACGGCCTCGGTAATCCGGGGGGCAGCTGTCCCGGAAAAATCGGCACCAATGTCGCCTGGGACGAGGCAGTGGACAAGGATTTGACCCGTCTCGATGGCGGCGGCGGGCTCAACCCGAAATATCTGGTGCGCGACCCCAACAACGGCTGCCGGACCATATTGCCGCACGAGTATCTGCGGGTGAACACCATATTCGAAGTGGTCAAAGCCGCCGGTGGACTCACTGCGTGGACCGACAAACATCCTTCTTACGAATGGACCAACGGTCCGAGCGGCCGCGGAGTCGACGACTTCTACGGTCCAGAAATCAATTCGATTCCGGTTGCGTTGCCGCAGTTCGCTGGCTGCGCTCCCGTTCCCTATGCCGATCCGACGCCCGACGATGGCTGGACCAACAGTTTCGCCGACGTTCAGTGCTATGACTCCATCCACGTCCGAGCCGTCATCAATCAAATCGACGGCTACAATCACGATCGATCGCGCAAAGTGGGAGTGCCGATGCTGTTCGGCACCAACTTCCAGTCCGTCAGCGTCGGTGAGAAACTGGCGGTCGATCCGGTCTCTGGTCTGAAAGGCGGCTACACCGACGTGCTCGGCACTCCCGGCCAGGCGCTCGTCGGTCAGATCGACTTCGTTGACCGGTCGCTGGGCGAGATGGTGCAGGAATTGAAGCGGGAGCGGCTGTTCGATTCCACGCTGATCATCATCAGTGCAAAGCATGGCCAATCGCCTATCGACGTCACCAAGCGTCGCGCGATTGGCCACGGCCAGCCGACGGCGACCATCGGGTCGGCGGATGCGTTCGACATCTCGGACGATGGATCGCTGATCTGGCTCACCGATCCCTCGCTGACGCCAAGCGTGGTGGCAAATCTAAGTACCGCCGCCAACCAGCAGGCCTTGGGTATTCAAGAGATCTTTGCTGAAGGGTCGTTGCGCAATAAATTCAACAACCCTGCCGTTGATCCGCGCACGCCCGATATCGTCCTCAAGGTGAATACCGGCGTGATCTTTACCGGCGGTACGAAACTGTCGGAGCATGGCGGCTTTAACGAGGATGACGTGCATACCGCCCTGCTGGTGTCGTTGGACGGGCTCGATCATGGCGTCGTCAAGAGCGCCGTCCTGAACCAGCAGGTCGCGCCGACCATCATCAAGGCGCTGGGCCTGAATCCCGACGAATTGGAGGCCGTGCGCAAGGAACAGATTGCGGTGTTGCCGTTTCTGTTCGACGGCAAGATAGACAACAAGGTCTCCGGCTACTGACCGGAAACGATCGGGACGGAGAGGGCGCAGCATCCGATGCGCGGCCCTCTCCCTCCACCGGCGCTCGCCCACGCTAGGGTGTCCCTACACTGCGGCTCGAATCAGCCGATTCGCGCTGATCACATATTCGCTATAAACTGGAGTACGCGTAAAGCGGTTGAATACATACGGCTCTAGGCCCGGTATCGGATGAATAAAAAAAACAGATCTGCGATTGAAGTGGGAAAAATCAGGCTGGAAAGACCGGCACCGGAAAGTCAGGGAGTGCTCGCGATCGCCCGCGCGCTGCGGGCCATCGAGATCTTGGCCGAACAAGATGCCGGTATGTCCTTGTCCGAACTGGCCCGTCGGCTCGACATCAACAAACAGATCGCAGCACGCATCACGGACACCCTCGAGACGGCGGGCTTTATCTTCAAGCACCCCTCCTCGGCCGAGCTATTTTTGAGTTATCGCGTCAGTAACATCGGCGTGCGCAGGTTGTACAACGGCCGCCTTCTTGAACAGTCCACGGCCATTTTGCAGTCGCTGGCGAATGCCACCGGTGAATTGGCGCGTCTCGCGCTGGTTGAAGGCGAATCCCTCTTCTGGGTGTTGGCGGCGGTGGGTCGGCAGAGAACCCTGCATATCAACCCGGGTTACACGCCGAGCGTCCGCCTATTCGCCACGGCAACCGGTAAGGCGTGGCTGTCGACGTTGTCGGAAGCGCAGGTGCTCAGCCTGCTGGCGCGTCAGGAGCACAGTGCGTTTACGCGCAATACCGTGATGAACACCGACGCCCTGCTCGCGGAAATCGCGGCAGCGAAACGACGTGGCTGGGCCATGGCATTCGAGGAGAGCGAGCTCGGTGTGGGAGGTGTCGGGGCACCGATTTTTGTCGCGAGTTTGGACCACGGATCGACTTGCGTTGGTACCATCACCCTCGCCGCACCGACTCATCGTATGGGACGCGATGCGTTGACCGAGATTGCGCCGCTGGTGCTCGATGCCGCGCGGCGCGCCGGGCAGATGTGGCCGGTATTCGATCCCATGGGGCCCGCGGCTGCTACGGCCACCGGGTTTCGCTGGGTCTGATTACTTCATCTCGACGACTTTCACATAGTTGCGACACGGAACTTGGAATACCAGCGGTACCTGCAGCTCCCACTGCTCGCGTGATATGTCGCCGGTCGCATAGTGTTTTTTCACGTCTGCCAGTCTGGTATCCCGGCAGCGATTGGTCGCGTCGCGAAGTGCTTCCGGCGACATTGCGCCGACCGTGTGGATCTTCGTCAAGAAGGCGGCCATCCGCCCGTCTTCTTGCGGAGCAATGCAGGGTGACTCATAAGCATTCGCAATCAGCGCATCCAACACCGTCGGCGGAATGAGTTCCGCCGCCTTCTTTGCGTAAAGATCCGCAAGCTTCGCATCCAGACAACCCTTGGTGGTTTGTGCGACTTTCACGAAACTACCGCTATCGATACACTTGTGACCGATGAGGGTCAGGTCGGAAAATCTTTCCGGATACTTCTCGCACGCCGCCGAAAAAGTCAGTCCGACGCTCACTTCGCGCTCGGTGAGCTTCTTCGTGTCGATGAGGTAGGTTTGTTTGGTGTCCGCACTCGTTGCTGCCCACGCCCTGCCATCGCCCAAGACCCAGCCGAAAGACCCCGTTCCAGGCGTATTCACCCGTGCATCCGCTCGTACTTCCGGAGTGAACAGAGTCTGCGAATCAATCTTGTCAGCCGCCACCAGGTTGAGCACCTCGGTCATGTAGGCGCCCGCATCGGGGTCACCCGAATCGAGCACGCGCAGCGTCACGGCACCCTGCCTGATCAGGGCTTGCCAGTAGGATTGCCAAGCGTTGCCGATGGTGGGACGCCAGGGCTCACGCGCTTCGTCCGCCTTGAAGTAGTCGTAAATTCGTTTCGGATACAGCGTGACTTCCGCGTGTAGCCGTTTGCCGACTCCGAGAAAACGGTAGCGGTAGCGCGCGGCGATCACATCGTCGGCGGAGGCGGCCGGACGCTCAAAAACCCGCGCACCCGCATTGGACACTGCGATCGTAAACGCTTGGGTGGAATCGACGGTGCCCCCTACCGGAGACTGCTTTCCGCCCGTGGTGGACGCTGGACTGGCGGTATCTTGGCTGCCGGGCATCCAACTGCCGTTCAGTATGACGTCGAGCCCACTGTCCACCAAGTCCGGAAAGACGTAAACCGCTTTGGGATTGCGCTTTCTCAGCTCGGCACCGACGCGGTCGAGCGCTGCCTGATCGAAACTCGGCTGTATGCTGACGCGAAATGATGCACCCGCGCCCTCGGGATCCACGCCGGTGAGGCCCCAGTATTGAACGCCGAGCCGAGGTTTCCCCTTATCGTCGCGCGCAAAGGCGAAACTGGTCGGCACGACATAGAACAGCTGCGGGCTCGTATCGTCCGGGTACACGGTCAACGACTCGGGACTCGACAAACCGGTGACCGCTTCGAATACCGGATACGCCCGCGCGGTGCCCACCCCCAGCCACAACCCCATCGCCATCCCCAGCCACCAACCCAAGGCCTGCATGCACGACCCCCATGAAGCCCCATGTCCGCTGGAACTCGGCATCGGCGGTGCTTCCTAGAACCGCGCGGTCAATGCGATGCCGTAGTTACGCAGATCGTCGTAGCCGATATCGTTGAAGTAACGGGTTACGGTCGGGTCGTAGCTGATGTAATCGACGTAATGCTTGTTGAGGACGTTCTTGCCGTAGAGCGAAATCCCCCAACGGTTGTCCGCGGTATTCACACCCGCCGTCAGGTTGACGAGACCGTAGCCGCCTTGGGCGGTCAACGGGTCGCCGATGGTGCTGAACACCACACCGCTGCGGTAGCTGTAATTGCCCAGCAGATAACCGCTCCACACGGCGCTGAGCGGATGGTCGTAGCGGGCGGTCAAATTGGTGGTCGCCAACGGCGTGTTCGCCAAGCGGTGGCCGTCGAGATTTTGAATCGAATTGATGCACCCTTCCGCCACCGTCTGCGTTCCGGTCGTGCCATAGCACTGCGCATTGCGAAAGTCGGTGTACCGGGCGTTGTCGTACGTGGCGTTGGCCACGAGGCTGAAGTTTTGGTTGACCAGCCAACTGGCGTCGAAGTCCACACCGGTGGTCTTCGCTTGGCCCGCATTCTGAGTCTGAAAAGTATTCAGCGAGGGGACGAAGACCGAGGTCTGGAAATCATCGAAGATCTCATTATAGAGCGCGACGTTGACGGTCAGGCGCCGGTCGAACCACTGCGTCTTCACACCCAACTCCATGTTGTGCGCGATCTCCGGCTTGACGATGCCGTTGTTGGTGGCGGCCAGCTGGGCGGCGGAGCTGCCGATGCTGTAGGAACTACCCGGACCTTTGTAGCCCCGCGATACCGTGAAGTACGCCATCGCTTCCGGCAAGAACTGATACTGCAGTCCCGTGCGCCAGGACCAGTCGTGATAGGTGGTCGAAGTAGTTGCCGTCAGAGGCGCGAATGGACCGCCCGGCGAGGTGATGAAATTGGGCACCGACAGCACCGTACGATCGTAGGAGGGGTCCAAGGTGTCGACCGAACGCCGTAAGCCCGCGATGAGATGCAGCTGCGAAGTGATGTCGAACGTCGCTTCGCCGAAACCCGCGTAGTTGCGGTTGGTCAAATCCGTCTCGGCGTTGTCGTTGACCGGCAGGCCAGGTACGGGAACGAGACCGAAATCCGTGTCGGAGCGCAGCTTCATTCTGAAATTGAACAGCCCCACCACATAACGTATCCGCTCCGCCACCGGCGAGGCGTAGCGGATCTCCTCCGACAACTGATCGTACTTCACCGTGACTTCGTTCTTGAAGTACGTGTTGTATGTGCTGTCGGTGGTATCGTTCAAGTACTCATCGTCGCTGAAAATCGTCCGATAGGACACGACGGTCGATAGCGTCCCGTCACCGATGGAATAGTCCGCCTGGCCCGTGTAAGCCCCGGTATGGCCTCTATCGAAATACGGGATGTCGGGTCCGCGCACATCGAGGTTGTGGTCCGAGGGGACCGTGCCTTTGGAAAGCTCATACGCCTCGACTGCGGCACCGCCGTTCCTCGCCGTAAAGTTGGCCGGATCGAAGAAACGCAGGGTATAGCCTTGGCCGTTCTCGTCGTGGTTATTCCATTCGCCGGTGAAGTTCAGATCCAGATCCTCGGTCGCCTGCCAGCGGTACTTCAACCGCGCGCCCTCGCTGTTCTTGTCGTTCAAATCCTGGCCGGTGGTAACGAGATGGATCGGACCATCATGCTCGAACTTCCACGCACTGATGCGTAGTGCAGAGTCCTCAGTGACCGGCAGATTGACCGTGGCCGAATACTGGCGCAGGTTCAGCGACCCGAACGAGGCCCGCAGAATCGTCTCGGTCTTGCCGAGCTCGGCACCATTGGTCACGACGTTCAGCAGGCCCGCCGAGGCGTTCTTGCCGAACAACATACCCTGCGGCCCTTTGAGTACCTCGACGCGTTGAATATCGACCAGATCGGCCAGCGACCCCACGTTGCGCCCCAACGGCACGCCGTCGAACGCTACCCCGGCGGATTGCTCCAAGCCCTGTCCCGTGGCAAACGTCGAGATGCCCCGGATGCCGAAGAAGTCGCCCCCGGGCGTCACCCCGTGCACGAATTGCAGATCCGGGACCAAGCGTTTCAAGTCGGAGGTGTCGGCCAAATTCTGCGACTGCAGCAGGTCCTGGGACACCACCGATACGCTCAAAGGGACGGTCTGTATGCTCTCGACCCGCTTGGTGGCGGTGACGACGATTTCGTTCAAGCTATTGGCCGAATCCGTCGTGGCGTCCGCCCCGGCCGGCGCCACAGCCGCAGCCGCGTCCACGCGCTCTACCTGGGTCGTCATCAAGCACACGAAGCCCGCGCTGGCGATCACCAGTCGAGGGAACATTGAAATCTGCATGGGGCCAACTCCGTTTTGTTTTAACTCAAGCTCATCGGTTTTTATAATTCTGCCGCTCATCAACCATCCACCGCGACGCCTCAATCGAGCGGCGGACTACCGGGCGGCGGTGTGTTCGGCATCAACACCAACTCATGCCCACTGGCGAGGCGGATCGACATGAGAATGCCGCCGGCGGAACCGTCCTTGCGCGGATGAAACGTGATGGACACCCGATCTCCCGCATTGATGTCGTTGTGCTTCCAACCGCGACGGATCAGTCCGTTGGGGCTCGGCCCTTCGATCGCCCATTCCTTCGGCGCCGCTTCCGTGCCCGTCTCCGTCAGCATGAAATAGGAGTGTGGATTGGTCCACTGCACTTCCCGCAACGTGCCGGCTTTCATCATCACTTTACTGGTGTCGAACATCGCCAGTGAATGATGCGCAAATGCCGTGCCGGAAAATACCGCAATCATTCCCACACCGACTGCCGTCGCCCAAAAAGACTTCATACGCTCGCTCTCTTCAGCATGAATCACAGCCCCTTATTTGGAAGAATCATAGGTTTGACGACCGTCCGACGTGACGTGGATCGTGTCGTTCTCACAGATATATTCGATCATTTCTTCATCGGTCTTGGTGAAGATCGACGTGAAGGTAAATGGTTTGGCATAAGTCAGCGGATCATCGATCTCGATGAGATCGATCAATTTGTCGGGTGCCCTGCGCGAAATCCGCTCGATGACGTGCAGACTCGAGCTGTGCGGCAGGCCGGTGAAATTCAAAGTCGTCTCCGTGCGCATGGCCACCGTGTCGACGACCAAGGTTTTCCCTTCCCAGTGGCCGATCGAATGACCCATGAAGCTGGGAATGATCTCCTCCGGATGCTTCCCGTTCATGAAGATGGAACGAAATTGACCGCCCTCCTCGAACAACATCCCGATAAATTTTTGGCCCTGTACGATTTGTACGGGGTAAGGCGCAGCCATCATGTTTCCCGGCGTGCCGATCGGCAGACAGCGCGACGAGGTGTTGGCAAATGGGTGGTCGGTCTGTCCCTCCGCCACGCGTTGCCGGTAGAGCTCCTTGGCCGCCGGCAACAAGGGGATGACCGTGCCGTCCTTGAGAGTGAAGTTATCGTCGGTGGATTTGGCGCGTGCCGGCAAATTACCGGCAACCATGTCGTGCGACCAGGTTCCGGATAAATCTTCCGGGCTTCCGGCGACGGACGCTGCCGCTCGGGCGCGTTGCACACCGACGATGACCGCCGAGGCCAGCGCGATTGCCGCGAGCATTGCCATCCACCGTGTCGATGGTCGCAGCCCCAGATCGACAACCGTTCGCTCGCTCACCACTCCCCCAACCATTATTTTAGCCACCCCGTAGTAACAGCGTTACACTAAGTGCTCATGGCGTGTAGGTCAAGTCCTCGAGCACGCATTTTCAAAACGGCAGCCGCGCATTTAACTTAGCGCGCAAAGATTCCTTGCAGGGTTTCGCCGCGCGGGCACTCGCGGCGATTGCTCGTCGACTGTCTATCGGTCGCGCGCGTTCAGGTGCCAAATCGTAGCGGTCAAAACCGTCGCAAAGGCCGCCCAGGCCACCAGCGGCAGGGCCGCGCGCGCGGCCGTGCGATCGATCGGCTCGGCCTGCTTGACGAACGCGGCACTGGTTGCCACCAAACTGGCGGCCACCAACGTGCTGGCCGCTAATTCGCGTCGTTTGAAGAACACTCGGCTCCACGCACCGATCGTGAAGACGTTCCACGTCCACAACGCCATCGCTGTGCGACTACGTGCCTGCGCCGGTGCGCGCAAGATACGGTAGGCAGCGACGGCTAACCCCGCTTCGATCCCGGTCCAAGCCAGTGGGAACGACCAATCGGGCGGCTTGAAGTTGGGTTGCTTGAGCGACAGGTACCACCCCATGGTTCGCGGATGATTGGGCGACGGTGTACTTGACAGACTCAGCGTCAAAGGCACGACGAAGGCGGCGGAGGCGATGGCGACGGCGGTCGACTTGGGTATCACGGAAGATTGAAAACGAGGATTTGGCATGCTTACTCAGATATGCGCTGGAACGAGCTACATTGTTTACTGAACTCCCGCGCGACGTGAACACTTTCCGGCCTCAAACCGTGCAGGGATATTCTGACGAACGCATAGGCAGTTTGACCATGCGTCTCGAACATTGCCTGCTACTGGGACTGGGTGTGCGCTGCTATTGTAAATCATGAAAAAACTCGCTTGGGCGCGAAGAATACTCAGATTATTGATATGCGCCGGCCGCCACTGGAGTTCCGACAACGTGTCGACGACCGGTGCCGCGTTGGCTTATTTTTGTGCTTTTTCCATTGCCCCGCTTTTGGTGATTCTTCTGACCCTCTCTGGATGGGTGCTGGGTAAAGCATCCGCGTTCGGCGAAGTGGGCAGCCAGCTGAGTGCGCTGTTCGGACCGTCGACGGCCAAAATTTTGTTGGATGCCGTCAAGTCCTCGCAGCAAACTCACGGCATCATCTCGGCAGTCACGAGCGTCGTCACGCTCATGCTCGGCGCCACGACGGTGCTCGGCGCCCTTCAAACGGCGCTCAACCAGATCTGGGGCAGCGGCAAGCTCGTACCGACCGGTGTCTGGGGCTGGATTCAATCGCGTTTTTTGTCCCTGGGTTTCATCTTGGCCTTGGGGTTCCTGTTACTGGTATCGCTGACGATATCGACCGGTTTATCTCATATTCAACACCGGGCGGCGGCGGGCGACGGCGTCGTGATCGGAATCATTTCCGCCGTCGACGTGGTGATCTCGCTGTTGGTCGTCGCCTCCCTGTTTGCGTTGATTTTTCGTTACATGCCGGCGCGACGGTTGCCTTGGAAGGTGGCCGCACAAGGGGGCATGTTGACCGCAGTGCTGTTTGATTGTGGACGCTGGGCCATTGGCATTTATCTGGCGCATTCGACCCAACCCAGCGCGTTCGGCGCGGCGGCATCGTTTGCCGCCTTGCTGCTGTGGTTGTACTACACCGCACAGATTTTTTTATTTGGGGCGGAATTTACCTCCTGTCTGGGTGAGGCGCGCGAGGAAGCCATCGCAGATAACACTGCCAATCCGCCATACGGCTGACACCGTGTGCCGGTAAACTGCCCAGGAATCATCACCACACGCTCGATGGAGACACTTTGAAAGCTGTTCGCCTGTATGAATATGGCCCGCCGGAAAACCTCAAATTCGAGGATGCGGTGGCCGAACCTGCGTTACATGCCGAGTTCGTCTTGATCGAAGCGGCCGCCACCAGCGTCAATCCCATCGATTGGAAGATGCGCTCAGGTGCGCGGCAAAAAGATTTTCCTCTGAGCCTGCCGGCGATTCTCGGCCGCGACGTGAGCGGCGTGGTAAGGGCCGTGGGTGCCAACATTCGGACGTTCAAGCCCGGGGATCGGGTGTTGGCATTGACCGAGGCCACCTATGCCGAGCGGGTGGTGGTCGAGGGTGCGTGCCTCGCCCACTTGCCCGACGGGGTGGATTTGATCGACGCCGCGGCTATCCCGCTCGTGGTGTTGACCGGCGATCAACTCATCAATCTGGCGGTGGCTGCCCGGCGCGGGCAAACCTTGATCGTCAGCGGGGCGCTCGGCAGCGTGGGCCGTGCAGCGGTACACGCGGCGAAGAAACTGGGCGTGCATGTGATTGCCGGTGTCCGTACGCGACAGCTGGCCGAAGCACGCGCTCTCGGGGTCCATGACACGCTTGCTCTCGATGACGATTCGGCCATCGATCGGCTGGTCATGGTGGATGGCGTGGCCGACACGGTCGGCGGTGAAACCGCCGCCAAGCTCTTTGCCAAGGTCAAGAACGGCGGTAGCTTCGGGTTTGCGTCGGTGCTGCCCGAAGGAACGGCGGCAACCAATCCCACCGTGAGGGTCGCCCGGGTGTTTGCACGGCCCGATGCCGCCAAGATTCGCGAGTTTGCCGATGACATCCGTGACGGCAAGTTCGTACTGCCCATCAGCCGACGCATGCCGCTACGTGACGCAGGCGAGGCACAGGCCCTGATGGAAAAAGGCGGCGCCGGAAAAATCGTCTTGACGATGAGCTAGTCTCGGCCGGCGCCGAGGTGGGTACGCCGGCGTCAGGGCAGCGCGGCCGCATGGTCGGGCATGCGGCTCACGGTCGTTTTGACGCGTTCCTTGATTTGCCGAAGATAAAGCGCGTTGTCCGCGGATCCGAAGACATCGATCAATGGGTTGTAATCGGCGGCATGATGTCCCTGCCCGGTGAGCACCGCAAACCAACTCGCATCTTTGAATAAATCGTCGGAGCCAAGCACGATGCGCCCGGAACGGGCGAACAATTCCTCCTTGCGGCGCAGCCCATCCGGCAATTGCATCGCTCGGCAATACGCCCAGAGAGGCTCCGTCTTGTCGAGCGTCGAATGATAATGCAGCACCAGGAAGTCACGAATACCGTCGATTTCGTCGGCGACGATGCGATTGTAATGCTGTGTGGTGAGCGGATCGCAGTCCCGGTTCGGAAACAGCGACAACAGTTTGGCGATGCCGCTTTGTATCAAATGAATGCTGGTCGACTCGAGCGGTTCGAGGAAACCGCCCGACAGGCCGATGGCCACCACGTTCTTGTTCCATGCCTGACGGCGACGCCCTGTTTTAAATGCGATCACCCGGGGTTCGGCCAAAGCCGGCCCATCCAGATTATCGAGCAACACGGCGGTGGCTTCGTCATCGCTGATGAATCGGGCACAGAACACGTAGCCGTTACCGGTTCGATGCTGTAGCGGGATGCGCCACTGCCAGCCGGCTGCGCGTGCCGTGGCGCGCGTATAGGGCACCGGCGTCGCAGTCCGCTCGCTGGGCACGGCAACCGCCCGGTCGCATGGCAGCCAGTGCGACCAGTCCTCGAACCCGGTCTTCAAGGCGCCTTCGATCAGTAGCGCCCGCAATCCCGTGCAGTCGATGAACAGGTCGCCCTCTAAGGCGTCGCCCCGATCGGTGCGTATTGTCGTGACGAAGCCGGTCTCGGGATGCAGATCGATGCTCTGGATCTTGCCTTCGACGCGTACGACACCTTTCGCCTCGGATCTCGAGCGCAGATATTTTGCGTACAGGTTGGCATCGAAATGATAGGCGTAGCCCAGGGTCGACAATATCGACGCGGGCTCAGTGGCCGGAAATTCGAACTTGCCGGCCCGCGCGGCCACGCTGTTCAGAGAATACGCTTCGACATCGTCGTCGAGGCCCTCGAGCCTGGCCTTGAGCCAGCGATGTTGAAACGACACACCATCACTCGGCAGGCCATAGCGACCGAACGGATGGAAGTAGCTGTGCCGGGGTTTGGTCCACTCTCGAAATTCGATGCCGAGCTTGAACGTGGCCCTCGTTTCCCGCATGAACTCCGGTTCGGAAAGTCCCGCGATGCGATTGAACCAATGAATGGTCGGGATGGTGGCCTCGCCCACCCCGATGCTGCCGATTTCCTCGGACTCGATCAGCGCGATCCGGCATTGACGCAAATCGAGGGTCTGCGCAAACGCCGCGGCCGTCATCCAGCCGGCGGTGCCGCCGCCGACGATGACGATCTTTCTGATGCGGCGCTCGCTCAAGACATCAGAACTTGAAAGTCAGACTCGCCACGGCATTGGTACCGGCGATGCCACGCGCATAGAAATAACCATTCACCACCTGTTCCGTCACTCCCGAATTAGGATTGCCCTCGGTCAAACCTAGCACATTGGTGACGTTGTAGACGTTGACGTTCAGATTAAGCTTGGGCGTGAAATTGACATTGGCGCCCACGGATAACACCCCATAGCCCGGCAGTGCAAAGCCGTTACCCGCGTCGGGGTAGACCTTGCCGGTGTACTCGTAGCGCAGATAGACCGCGCCCAGTTGGCGCGGGAAATCATAGGCGGGCTGAATTGCGTATAACACCTGCGGCGTGCGCTGCGAAACATTGCCGTCGTATTGCAGTGCAGCCGTGTTGTTGACCGCCTGCCCGTTGATGAAGTCGCCCAGAAAAACGTCCGAGAGTTTCGCCTTCTGATACGTGGCGTTGACGCGGATCGAGAAGTCATGCAGCGGATCGAACGTAGGCCGGTAATCGACGTCGAGACCCACGCCGTTCACCGTGACGTTCGCGAGGAAGCTGCCCTGCACCGCCAGATCGTTCGGCTGTACGTATCCCTGGCTGGACTTGTCGAACAGGGTATGAAAATAATTCGCGGCGGCGAGAAACCCATAGCCACCGTAGCGCACGCCCACTTCGGACAATTTCACCCGGGCCGGCGCACTCAAATTGTTGCCGCCATTGGTCTGGTTGCCATTTTCATAGCGGGCGTACGTCGACAGATTGGAACTCAACGTGTAGTTGGCACCGAGCGTGTACGACGTCGGGATGGTGGTGTACTCGGTGCGCGTGTAAGTGCCGTCGAAGGCGCTACCCACCGTCTGCGAGAGACCGGCGGTACCCGCGGGCACCGCGGGCGAAACTGCCGCGACGTTGCCCGTCAACAAGGTGTTGTGCACGTCTTCGTGCCGAACCCCGAAGTCCACGTGCAGCTTGTTGTCGAGCACCGCCAATTCGTCGTTGAAATATTCGGAAAACGAATTCAGCGTGCTGGAGAATATGCCGGATCCCCAATCTCCGTAATTCAACAGGCCATTGTTGGTCAGGGTGCCCACCACCGCGCCGGCCGCATTGAGCGCTTCCAGATCGTAAATCGCCGAGCTATTCGATACCCCGTTCAACAGCGTGGCCACGGCGGATTGGTCGTTGTAGAGCATGACCCGGTAATACATTCCGCCGACGGTGAGCGAATTGCTCCAGCCGTCGCCCGACAACTCGTATCTGGCGCCGAAGTCGGTGCCCAGGTCACGCGTCGACTCATATTGCTGATTGAGTACGGTCTGCTGCAGCAGACCGTTGCCGTTCAGGGCGTTGAGCGCCGCCAGATTCGAGCCACTGATGATCTGGCCGTTGCTTAGATTTTTCAGCCCGAATTGCGTGGTCCCGGGAAACGCGACGAGTCCCGCGGTCAAGGTGCTGTTGATGGGTGATACCCCCGGTGTGAGGTAATTCGCCGCACTGGTCAGGCTGCCGTTGCCGGCCCCGCTGCCGGGAAACACGCCGTTGAAATCCCAGTTCGATTGCAGGTATCTAGCCCGCGCAAATACCGTCCACGAATGGTCGATGGGCACCTCCACGTCGATGCGGTATTGGTTTCCCGTACCGTGAATGCCGTTCGAGGAACTGAAGTTGCGCACGCAATTGCCGGTCGCGCAGGAATCCGGTACGCCGATGCTGGCAAAACCGGGACCGACGACGTTGCCGTACTGGGTGCTGAGTCCGGGCACTCCGGACACGTTGCCGCCGACAAAGCGATAGGGCATGTCGGCGTAATAGGGATCGTGCTCGTCCCAGCGCTTGTACGTGACTTTGACGAAAGCCCCGCCGTCGAACTTCTTCTCGAGCGCACCCTTCACGTGGTAGGTCTGGTACGTGAACGGTGAGCTGCGCTGGCCCTTGTTCGAATCCACGTAACCGCCTACGCTGAAGGCCACGCCATCGCCCAGCGCCTTGAGCGGACCCGTCAAATAAAGATCCGCACGTTCCTCGCCGTAGGTCGCACCGGTGATGCGCCCCACGCCCTCGGTTTCGTCGAAATTCATGGCCTTCGAAATGAAATTGATGCTGGCGCCCGCTGCGTTGGGCGACAAGATGCCGGAGCTACCGCCGGCCACCGCCTCGACGTGATCGATGGTGATGTCGTTCTGAAAGTACTCATCCGCCCCGCCGCCGCCATACAGAATCGGCATCCCGTCTTCCTGGAGCGAGATGAAGCTTTGGCCGCCGCCCGGCAGGCCGCGAACGGAATAGTTATTGGAAACCGGGCCGGCGGTGCTTTCGACGAAGACGCCGGGTATCAACTTCAACACATCGGCGGTGGTCCGCGGAGCTTCTTGTTCGATCTGGGTCGGCGTGGCCACCGTGACGTCGACCGAGGCGTCGAGCAGAGTCCGTTTCGACGTCGAACCGGTGACCACGATGGTATCCAAGGTGGTCGACTCGGTGGCTCCGGAGGCGGCCGGCGCCTGCGCGGGAGTCTGCTGCGCGGCGTCCGGCGTCGACTGGGCCAGTACGGGCGCACTGGTAGCCACGGATAAAATGGCCATGATGCTCAGCCGCAAAGTGTCGGAATTATTCATGAATCATCCCCCCGGGAAAAAATACTTTTTTATGAGGTCGGTAGGGCATTAGCGCCCACGCCAAACCGGCCAGCGGGCAGCATTTAACCACCGTTGCGCCCGTCTCGCCAAGCGGTCGACTGCCGCGACCAAGGAGAGGACCGTTAGCGCCGAGCCGAGCGAGATCCTGCTTTAAAGCAGCCGCCGACTGGGTTCCGCGCGTCGCGGCATTCCCGTAGGATATTGCCATGCAAGCGTCGGCTCCGACGGGCCTCAAGGTTATCGTCGGTTACAAGTTAGCCAAGGCGACGGTGGAGCTGTTGATCAGCGCCACGTTCTTCGGGATGGGGTTTGCCGGCTCTGCCCGGAAATTAGCCTACCTAGCGATGGGAATCCGCCACCACGTAACCGAAGCGTGGAGCATTTCACTCGCAGAACGTCTTCTCGATGCATCGACCGCTCATCATGTGTTCGTCGTTGCGATGGCGCTTCTGGCGGACGGCATACTCACGATCATCGAGGGCTGGGCCCTATCGCGTCGGTATGCGTGGGCCCGGTGGCTGGTGGTGGCGACCACGGCGTGCCTGCTGCCCTTCGAAGTCCGGGCCATCATGCGCCATCCCAATGTGGGCCACGTCGGCGTGCTGCTGGCGAACGTACTCATCGTCATTTACCTGGCCGTACGCGGCGGCGCGGAAGGGCCTAAGGCAGACGTCGTACCCCATCCCAACGTCGGGACATGACGGTGACGAGCGGCAACAGCCCCGCCCAACCGACGGCCAAGGCGGCCGCCGCTGGCCAAGGCTTGACGAATTGCAACGCACCGAGCGCGGCCCCCGCATGAAACGAGACGGGCCCGGCAATGGCGCCGAATACCGCGGCAAGCGCCACCCGCGATTTCAACCACTGATACGTAGTGTTGAATTGCGCCGCGAACATGGCCCATTCCGCGGGAAGCCACAGGGGCGGTAAGCCGTGAATCAACGTACTCGTGGGATAGGCTAACAAGCCGGCCGACACCACCACCGTCTCCCAGACGGCGCCGATCAACATGACGCTGACGATGAGCTTCAGCTCCTCGCCCGGGCGCCTGACGCGCCACAGGTGCAGCAGGATGAGCACGCAGGCCAAGGTAACGCCCATCCATGCCGCGCCGCGGGCTGCGCTGAGCACGCACCCAAACCAACCGATTTGTCCGACCACGAAATACAGCGTCGGCGCCCATTTTTCCGCGCGGGTGCGCGTCGGTGTGGAGTCGGGTGCCACGCGTGATGCTTATTTGGTCGCAGTGCTGGTTTGATTCGGCGGGCTGCTGGTCGAACGAATGAAGGCGGCCACGTTATCGTGCAACATTTTCAACGATGAATCCTTCGCGTACACCATGTGACCGGAATCGTAGAATTTATAGTCGATGTTGGTCTGTAAACTCGCTGGAATGGGCAGGTGATGCATCTCGTAGACGCCCTGATAGAACGGTGTCGCCAGATCGAAGTACCCCGCGTTCAATTGAATCTTCAAAGTCGGATTGAGCTTCATCGCGTTGGCCAGATCGGGCATGACGTTGGAGCCTTGGCGCGCCGACGCGGGCTGTTGGCTCTGGCCCGGGAGGTGATGGCGAAAGTCCCAGGTCCGGTAGGTCGCGATGCTGGGTTTGAAGTTTTTCCCATCGCCAAAATGCAGATCCTTGCGCGCGTACTCGTTGAAGGCGGACACGTAGGCAGAACTCAAGGCGGTCGACTGCGGGTCGTAATCGGCGCGCTGGCTCAAGGGATCGATATCGGGACCTGAAAAGCGCGTATCGAGCCGTCCGGTGGTGGCCTCCTGATCACCCTGCAGCGTTTGGCGAAATTCCCCGCCGTCGATTCGCAGATCCGCCTTCAGGACGTAAGCCACCGGCAGACCGGTGTAGTCGTGCAGTTTTTCCGCCACGGCGGTCCGTTCGGCGGACGATAATTCCGAGCCCGCGGCCAGCGCGCGCGCGTAATCCCCCAGGGCGTAATGTTCCACTTCGGCAAGCAACGACTCCAGGCTCGGATACTCGTGCGGCAGCTTTTTGTGATACCACGCCGTGGCGGCGTAGGTCGGCAACACGGTTTCGTAGGGCAGATCGATGCCGGGATTGGCCGTGGGGCGATCGGGACTCAGATCGAAATTGAGTATTTGCGACAGCAGAATCACCCCGTTGAAGTCGATGGAGCGTTCCGACTCGAGTTCATCGATGAGCACTGCCGAGCGAGGTGTGCCGTAGCTTTCCCCGAAGAGATATTTGGGCGAGTTCCAGCGCCCATACTTGGACAAAAACTGCGAAA
>CAZZXZ010000038.1:0-25316 GCA_964658135.1 uncultured Acetobacteraceae bacterium
CAGGTGCCGCGGTCGTGGCGGGCGTCACCGCCCAGGTCGGCGTCGCCGCACCGATCGCGCCGGCGCACACCAAGATGCCGCCGCGTACCCACATCGCAGCCAATCGATAAATCGATGTCATAACGGACCCATGTTTATTCGCGCAGCAGTTGGCGTATTTGATCTGAATAAATGCGTTCATCGCCGCTCTTGTAGCCCACATTCGCGTAGCGCACCACACCCGATCTGTCCACCAGGATGGTCATCGGGATCTTCTGCAGCAGGTAATCCCGCCCGATGTCCGGTGTCGTGTCGAGCAGGATCGGATAGGTCAGTTTCATGGCAGCGGCGAATTCGCGCGCACGCCGCACATCCTCATCCTCCGACACGCCGAGCACCACGAGCCCCGCCTCTTCGTAAGCGGCATGGATGCGATCGAGTGCCGGCATCTCTTCACGCGAGTCGCCGGCCCAACGCGCCCAGAAATTGATCAAGACCACCTGACCACGAAACTCGGACAGCCGTAAATTCATACCGTCCGTTGCTTTCAGCACGAAGTCCGGCGCAGGCTTCCCCACGAGCGTCGGCGCAACCGCCAGAGAGGCCGCGCCGAACCAGGCACTCAGGGCAATTCCACAGGCAAACAGGTTTTTTCGCATCAGCCGGTTTGCCTTAAGTTGCCTTATGCAAAGTCGCACAATGCAAGCCGCAGTGTCAACGCGACACACTGTTCGTCCCGAGTTTATTGGGACGTGGTGCACATTCGTCAGGCGTCGATCAGGCACGCGGCCAAGATCAAGAAACCGTGCCTTGCGCCGTCAGACCGGCCAGCGGTTGGAAGGCGATCAAGGGCTCCAACGCGGTGCCGCTGCCCAAACCGTTGTTCAAATTCGGGCCTGTGTTGCCGGCGCCCGGCCAGAGCGTCGGCCAGGCGCTGATGGCACTCTTGCCATGCAAGGCCATGTAGTTCAGCACCACCATTTGCGCGAGATTCGGCACGTTATTGCCGGCCGGACTGCTGGTGGTGTTCTGCGAACCGTCGGCATTGAAGTAGCCCAGTTGCAAACTAAGTTCGGGGTTGCTTTGCGCCGCCACCGGTTTGCCCGCCGGGTTGTAGACCAGGAAATACGTCGCCGCGACATTTTGATTATCCGCGGTCCAAACCCCCTTGCCGCGACCGCCCGACGATTCGTCGATCATGCCGTTGCTCGCGAGCGAGCCGTCGCTGAACACGTAGATCATGACGGGTTTGCCGACCCGGGCGGCATACTCCAGACAGGCGCCGATGCAATTGCCCACATTGAAGTCGCGCGCCTCTCCGGTGGCCCGGTCGCCGGTGTGGTAGTCGAACCCTCCCATTTCGATGGTGCCGGCGGCGGCGTTGCCGTCGATCACCAACTTCATCACCGCGGCAGTTTTTTGATAATCGGCGTTCCCCTGATACTCGGCGCTGGTGAAAATGCCGCTGGGACCCACGATGTTCGGATCGACGTCCGGATTGACCGCCGACGGACTGTTGTATTTGTCGACGATGTAGGCGGCTTTGGTGTACCCGCAGGCCTGGATGCCCGGCACCGCGGTGCCGTTCACCGTGCCGCCGAGCGCCGTGGCATTGAGGGTGGCATTGCCCGGATATGCCTGAACTTTCGCATACTTGGCATCGCTGATGCGCTTCATCGATTCGAGCACGTTGGTGACGTCGCTCGGATTCGGCAGCAGGGCGCTCAACTGACCCGTGCTCACCAAGCCGGTGGTATCGGCGGAACTCGACACCTTCGTGGGCTGTGCCGCGGCGATCACCATGGTCGGCGGCGCCATGGAATTACCTCCCGAGGTGGAGCTCTCGGAACCGATCAAGTTGAGCAATCCGCCGCGCGCACCGAACTGATAGATGCCGTACATGGGATTGTGCGGATTCACGTCCGTGTCGTTCTGCGACAAGGCGGGAATGACCGTGCCATTGGTACCCATCATCGCCTTGGCGCTGGTGCGGGTCTTCATACCGCGTAGATGCGCGCTGTCGGCATGGAAACGCAACCCGAAGCTCGCGTCGATGAAGTTACCCGTGGTGCTCGGACTCGGCACCATCGTGCCCGGCAGGCCCAGCTTGTTGTAGCCTGCGACCGAGAGAAAATCGAGCTGGCCCTTGGGCCCGCCGACCAACACGTTGGATCCCGCGATGTTGCCGCCGCCCGCGAGGTCGAAACAGATGAAAGGAATCTTGCCGGCACCCGTGGTGATGCCGCAGGACGCCAGCAACGGCTCGATATCGCTCGCGAGCTCAGCCCGTGCGGCACGTGGAGCGAGCAGCCCGAGGAACGAGGGGCCGATCACCGTGGCGGCGCCGGTCATGAAACTCTGCGCGATGAATTCACGGCGCGTCCGCGGCCGCGCATGATTCTGCAGCCGCAGCGGATCGTGCACTCCGAGAGCTCGTGACTTTTTACTCATGGCGAAAGACCTCTTCGATCATCGTTGGCTAATCGATCAACATGTCGGCGCTGCCGAACGCGGCGGCACAGGCGGCGGCGGTCACCGCTTGAACGCGTGCGGTGGTGGTACACGTCGTGCCGCACAGCGCGCCGATCAGCGTGCCGAGTTCGGTGGTCACGCTGGCGGTCGAGGGTTGACTCTGCAGCCCGCTGCCGAGCACGCGGGCCGCGAGCGCGCTGGTGACGGAACTCACACCGGCGGCGCTCGCGAGCGTGCCGGCACCGAACGTCAGGCCGGGGAATACCGTGGCCGAATACGCCGGCGTTTGGACCATGACGTTGCAATATTGGATGGCCAGCTGCGCGATGCCGACTTGATTGGCGGACGAGAAGCTCTCCAGCGTCGGATCGGAGGGTAGCTGCTGCTGCACGGCGAGATAGGTGGCATTGACCACCGGATTCGACGAGGGCACCCCGGTCAGCGCCGACAACGCGGCGTTGACCTGCGCGAACGTGCGTATGCCGATGTCGGCCACCACCGGGCCCAACGCCGTGGGCGGCGCGACCGGAATCGCTTCCACCACCGGGTGGGACTGACTGCCCAATTGATCGAAGGTCAAAAAGAACTGATCGGTCAAAGGTCCGTTCTCCAGGCCGATCACGGTGCCGACGTTCGACAGAATCTGGCCCTGCGAGGGACTGCTGGCGCCCGACACGGAGGCATTCAACGGGATGTACGCTTGGCCCACGCTGGGTAGCGTACCGTTGATGCCGATGCGCATGCCCTTCACCACGACGTTGCTGAACGTCGTGACGGTGGGGTCGAGCGAGATGAGCGTGGGGGCGGCGAACAGGTAGCCGTAGCTGTCGTACTGGCTCACGGTGAACATCACGTAGGACTGCGCGACGCCGGTGACGCTCGCCACATTGAACAGCATGTAATAGCGCTCGCCCACGCCGGCATTGAAGTTCTGCAGTATCTGGGCCGCCGTCAGGGCGCGGCTGTGGATGGCGACGAACTTGATGAGTCCCTGCCACGAACGATCGCCCGACACCTCGTTGCCGAGGACCAAGGCGAAGGTGCTGTCCCAATTGGCCAGGATGCCGCCTTTCTGCGGATCGATCACCCCGGCATTCACGCCGTTGACGAAAATCTGGCGGCCGTTGACCGGGTCGTAGGTCAGCACGACGTGCTGCAACGACGCCTGTAGCAGCGTCGCGGCGGCCGGTGTCTGCAGCTGCGGCGTGCCGTTCAGAATCGAATTCGAACTGCGCAGCATGAAGTCGTATTGTTGGTTGGTCTGGCCGAGCGTGAAATTGCGCGTGGTGTCGCCGCCGGAGTAGGCGACCATGTAGGAATTATCGACCGCCACCAGCGCCGGCGAGACCCAGGCTTCCACCGAGAATTCCCCGGTAGCCTGGATCAAATTGTAGAGTTTGGCGCTCGCGGAGGTGGTGCCTTGGGCCTTGCCGCCGGCGCCCACGTTGATCCCCCAACCGCCGGCCCAGGTGACGTTACCCGTCAAGGTCAAATCGGCGGCCGGATCGACGCCGCTCGTATCGTAGGCCACGCTTCCGGTGCCGGTCTGAAACTCGTACTTGGCGATGGTATCGGCATCGTAGCGATTGGCGCCGCTCGCCACCGTGCCCTGCTTTAATGACAGCGCCTTGCTCACCACCAGGCTCGGATCGATGCTGGTGGGCGTCAGCAGCTGCGCAAACGCCTGAATCTGCGCGAGCATGGCGGCCGCATCGGCGGCGCAGTTGTCCCAACAGTTGTGGTGGTCGGTGAGCAGTCTCTGATAGAACCGCGAATTGATGCCACAGGTCGTGGCATTGAACGGGTTGCAACCCGTGAAATCAATTTTGGGGATGGCGGCCGGATAGGCCGTGGTGAGGGTAGGATCCGCGAAATATGGTGACTGTTCGACGGCCGCGCTCGCCGTGGTCGAGTGGCAGCGCACGCAGTATTTGCTCGTCAACGTATACACCGTGGCCTGATAATCGTCGGCGGACGCGGGGAAATTGAGACTCTGTCCCACGCTCTGCACCGGCGGCGCCACCAACTGCACTTGAGTCGCCGACGCGGAGCCGGTGGCGCCCGCCCAATTACTGATCCAGGTGGTGAGAATCTGGCCACAGGCGTTGTTGTCGGCGAGCCAACAGTTATGACCTCCGCTCACCTTGGTCACGATCAACGAGGACGAGGGTTGGGACAAATTGACGATGGAGTTGGCCTGCGCATAGGCGAGATTCACGTTGTCGCTGCGCGCGAAATTCGGCATTTGTGCGGGCGTGGTCGCGTTGTGGCATTGGCCGCAGCGGTTCTGCACCCGCACGTTGCTCCAGAAACTCACCTCGAAGGCCTGCACGTCCGCGGTTGCAGCTGCCGGCCCGGTGTAGGCATCGGCGGTGCTGCCCGTCGGTGCGGCAGCCGGCGTCGACGTCGTGGGGGCGCCACCGCCGCCGCACGCCGACACGAAGAGACACGTTGCCAAGGCGAGCGCGCGGCCGATGCGGTTGACCCTCATGCTTTAGTTCCCCATGCAGTAGGCGGCGCCTTCGGCGAACACCTGACGCAACGAATAGTTGTGCGCCTGGAACGAGGCGATCATGGACTTCACCTGCGTGACGTCGGCGCTCGTGTTCGGCGCGCGGAAACACACGTCCTTGAAGACGCGGGTGACCTGGCAGCTGGAGAACGCCGCACTGCCCTCGAGTTCGACGCCCAACGACTTGGCGCCGTTGCCGCCACCGGCACCGGTCGCGCTCCACCCGAGGATTTCGTTAGGTCCAGTGCGCCAGCGGTTGGTCCAGCTGTCGTCCGGCGTCGCGAATCCCGGCGCGAAGTTGGTGTTGTTGATGTGGTACTTCGGCTGCACCTGCCCGGCGGTGTAGACGATCTGCCCCATGCTGCCGGCGGTGGTGGTATCGGTATTGCTGAAGTTGTAGAACGCAAAAGCCTGAGCCATCGGATCCATGCCGCTGTGACAGCCGATGCAATTGGTCAGGAACAGCGTGCTGACACCGCCGGGGCTGCGGCTCACGTCCTGGCGGATGCGGTCCGGCGGTCGCGTGATGTCCATGATGGTCTGCAGATCGCTGCACAGATGATTCATCATGGTGAAACGGAACATCGCGCGATTGGTGCCGTTGATGAAGAACGCACTGGCCGCTGCGCGCGTGGTCATCACGCCGGCGGTGGCTGCCGCCGGGATGCCGGTGAGCGCCGACTGCGTGCTCGCGACGAGATGCGCACTCAAGTCCACATTATTCTGGTCCAAGGCCAGGTACATGGCGTTGTTCGCGGGCGAATAGGCGGGCACACCGGCCGCCGAGTCGGCGACGTACACGAGATCCGCGCTCAGCAGCGTGTTGAACGGCACATCGTCATGCACCATGCCGATCACGGTCGCGGTGTAATCGTTGAGCGGTGCGAATACGGTCTGATCTCGATTCGTCCAGGGTGTCGCAAGGTTGCGGAGGGTGTCGTTATAGAACGCCGGGTCGTGCGTGGCGATCAGTGCGGCGCTCACCGAATCCGTGGCCATCATCTGAGCGAGTACCGTCGCTGATGGTGCGATTCCCGCGATGCGGTTGTACATGCGCGTGGCCTGATCGGCATTCGGGTTGCCGGCGAAGGCCGAGGCGGCGAACAGCACGAGCGCACCCGAGCCGATGACCGCAACGGCGACAGCAGCCATGGCCATGGCCTTGGGCCGACTTCGAGGTTTGAGCGACTTGATCATTCCGTCTTTTCCATGTGCGCATCCGGACTTGCTGTCGTAAGGTTTCGATGTGGCGCGAATATACGTGGCGGGTTCGCGTGCAAAAAATGTCGCCCTCACCCGACGTCGGTATAGCGCGACCTATCGACCGCTTTCATCCCGCCTGTAGCCTGCCGCACAGAGAAACGGATGCCGGAAACTTCTTCTGTGAATGTGTTAACAGAATGCACAGGGACATCCAACGAAGATGCATGGATGAGCGCTATTAAGTTCAATCGGCAAACCTTTACACTCACGCCCAGATTCGCAACCCTCTCGTTCGGCACAGGTAGACGATTCATGAACACCCGCCATCCGCGTGACATCCGTCACGCTTTCTTTAAAGTCGCGGCGTTGTTATGGCCGCTACTGGCGGTGGTGGCGTGCAGCAGTGCGCAGAGCGGTCACGCACCCGGCGTGGCGGGTGGACAAACGCTGACGCCGGGCGTCACGAATTATCCGCTGGCCTATGTCAAGCAGCCTGTTCCGAAGACCGACATCGACGTCCGCGACCTCATCACCTCGATCACCGGCAGCGACCTGTACGTCCGTGCTCAGGCGAGTGCGGGCGGTGGCGAAACCAACGTGACCTCGGCGCTCACCCAGGGTCAGGGCGCCGTGCGCGACCTCGACGTGTCCGCGGACGGCAGCAAGCTGGTGTTCTCGTTGCGCCTGAAGCTCGATCCGACCAAGGCCAACACCGACGTGACCCAGCCGAACTGGCATATCTATCAGTACGACGCGGCGACCAAGACGGTGACGCAGCTGACCAACGATGACATCACCGCCGGGCACGATGTGGGCGCGCACTATCTTCCGGACGGCCGCATCGTGTTCTCCTCGACCCGCCAACTCGCCACGCAATCCATCCTGATCGACGAAGGTCGGCCGCAATACCAGGCGCAGACCGACAACGGCGCCCAATCCATCTTCTTGCTGCACGTCATGAACGCCGATGGCACGGACATGCATCAGATCAGCTTCAATACCAATCACGATTTCGCGCCATCGGTGCTGTCGAATGGCCAGCTCGTTTTCACGCGCTGGGAGGTGACCAACGGTGTCGACCAGATGAGCCTGTATCGCGCGAATCCCGATGGCACGAAGCTGGAACTCTTCTACGGTGCGAACAGTCACGCGACCGGCGCCAACGTCGCCGGCACCGCCAACAACGTCATCCAGTTTCTCAATGCACGACAACGCGCCGACGGTAAATTGATGGTCATCGACCGCCCCTTTACGGGCACGCAGCAGGGCGGCGACATCCTGGCCGTGGATGCCAACGATTTCGTCGAGAGCGAGCAACCCAGTACGCCCATGGGTCCGCACGGCCCAGGACAAACGAGCGCGACCACCCTCGGCGTGACCACGGACGCGAACCTGCCGTCCCTGGCGGGCCGTTTCATCTCCGCCTATCCGCTCTACGACGGCACGAATCGCATGCTGGTGAGCTGGTCGCCGTGCCTGGTGATCGTGGGAACCTCGACCGACATCTGCAACAGCACCAATACCGCGGGCAGCGGTGTGACGCTGGCGCCACCCGAATACACGATCTGGGTGTACGACTTCGGCGCCGGCACCTTGAGTCCGGTGCTGAGCGCTGCGTCGGGCATCGAGATCATCGAGCCGGTCATCCTGCAGGCGCGCACCCCGGCGCCGACCTTCGTTCCGGACAGCGCACCCGGCACCACCGCCGCGCAAGGTTTGGTCACGGCGGGTACCGGGATCTTGGATATCAGCAGCGTCTACGACTTCGATGGCGTCGATACCGCCACTCCGTCGCTCGCGGCGCAGGCCGACCCGGGGCAGCTGAGCTACTACCAGCGTCCGGTGCGTTTCATCAGAATCGAAAAGGCCGTCGAGATTTCCGGCACGACGGTGCGCAAGATCGCCGCCTCCGCGTTCGGGCCCGGCGGCATGGGGATGCGCGAGATCCTGGGTTATGCCCCGGTGCAGCCCGATGGATCGGTGCGGATCGAGGTTCCCGCGAACGTACCGTTCACCATCGACATCTTGGACGCCAACGCACGCCGCATCTTCGCCCATCACACGAGCTGGTTACAGCTGCTGCCGGGCGAGACGAAATCGTGCAATGGCTGTCACAGCACCGTCAATCAAACGTCGCACGGACGTACGGGCCTGACCGTGGCGGTCAACACCGGCGCACCGGCGGCGGGACAACCTTTTCCGAACACCAATCCGAGCCTGGTCGCCGCCGCAGGCGAAACCATGGCACAGACGCTGGCACGCCTCACCTGCGCCACGGGCAGCTCGCCCACGTGTTCGCAGGTTTTGAGCGCGGACGTGATCTACACCAACATCTGGACCACCGGCGTCACCCTGCCGGCCGGCGCGCAAGATCTCCCGATCTCGTATGCCTATGCCGATCTCAAGGAACCGGCCCCGACCAACGCGTACTGCACGCCGTGGAGCGCGCAGTGCCGCAGCACCGTACATTATGCGGCCACCCTGTCCGGCGTCGCCACGACTCAAGTGTATATCCAATCGCTGTGGAATCTGCCACGCACCGCCACGGCCGCGGGGGTCGCGGGGGTTGCGAAGGCAACGAGCACGGCGATGACCTGCACGGTATGTCACAACGGCGTGAACGCGTCGAACGCGGCCACGGTCCCTGCCGGCCAGCTCGATTTGAGCGGCGGAACATCGAGCGTCGACCCCACCGTCGTCACCTCGTACGAGCAACTGCTGTTTGCACATGACGAGCAGACGCTTAATATGGGCGGCACCGGTCTGCAAAATCTGCTCGTGGCCGCACCGGGGCCGCCCGGCCCAAATGGGGCGCCGACGACGGTCATGGTTCCGGTATCGTTGGCCCCGCCGATGACAGCCGGCAGCGCGATCGATTCGGTGGCGAGATTTTTGGGGATATTCGACCCGGCCTATCAGGATCCCAATGCGGGTGAACCGGGGGAGGTCGACCATCGAGGCCTGCTGACACCCGCGGAGTTGCGTTTGATCTCTGAATGGCTTGATATCGGCGGCCAATACTACAACGACCCATTCGTTGCACCGGTTGCGAACTGAACCGATGCGACGTCTGATCGCGCTCGGACTCTTGCTGCAGGCATTGTCTGCCGGCATGGCGCGCGCCTCGGAAGCCCTGCTGCAACTCGTGGTATCCGAACCCTATTTGGAAATGCATTCGGGCCCCGGCCGCGGCTATCCCGTGATCTACGTGGTCGGACGCGACGAAGTGGTCACGGTGCTCTACAGCCGCACCGATTGGTACAAGGTGCGCGCTCCGCGCGGGCAGGAAGGCTGGGCGCGGGGTTCCGAGTTATCGCTGACCAAGCTCGAATCGGGAGACCCGGCGCCCATACCAGGCTACCCCGACTTCGCCACGCATCGCTGGGAGGTGGGCGCGGGCTACGGTGTCTACAACCGCCAGAATCTGGTGACGGCCTACGGCGATTTCGGTCTGACGACCAGCATCGATGCCGAATTCGTCATCCAGCAAGCCTTGGGCACGATCGACAACCGCTATATCGCGTCGATCGGGCTGCGCCATACCTTCATACCCGATTGGAAATGGTTCTCGCCCACGGCGGGCATCGGAACGGCGTTTCAGCATATCGAAGCCAAAGAGCCGCCCGCGCCGCTCCAGGCCAACAATCAAATGGCCTACGTCTCGTTGGGCGCCCGCGGCTTCATCACTCGACGCTTCATGTGGCGTGCGGACTGGCGGCATTACGTCGTCTTCAACAATCAAAACGTCTACGAGGATCTCGAAGAATGGAAATTCGGTTTAGCAGTGTTCTTCTAGCGGCGGCGCTGCTATCCGGCTGCGGCTGGTTCCACCGCGGCGAGAGGCCGAATCAGACCGTGGTCGACGAGCCCGACGGCGAGCCGTCCATCATCGAGCCCCAGGTCAGGCGCCGCGATGTCAAGGTTGCCAAGATCAAGGCCAAGGACTTCGAGGTGGGTGCCTATGTGGGCGCCCTCAGCATTCAAGACTTCGGCGTCAATCCGGTCTACGGCGTGCGCGCGGCATATCACGTCTCCGAAGACATTTTCTTCGAGGGCTATCTGGCGCGTTCGAAGGCCGGCACGACCAGCCTGGAGGATGAATTCCCCAACATTACGGTGGTTAGCAACGCTGGGAGGCATTTCACGTATTACGACCTGGACTTAGGCTACAACGTATTGCCGGGCGAGATCTTTCTCGGCCGCGGCCGTGCCTTCAATTCGCAGTTGTACGTGACGGTGGGTTTGGGCGACGTGAAATTTGCCGAGAAGGACCAGTTCGCGATCAATTTCGGCGTCGGCGAACGGCTCGTCATCACCGATTGGCTGGCGCTGCATATCGACGTGCGCGACCATATTTTCGAGACCGACCTGACCGGGCGCACCAAGAATACCGACAACATCGAAGCCACCGTCG
The DNA here is from genome assembly GCA_964658135.1 of uncultured Acetobacteraceae bacterium. Taxonomy (GTDB): domain Bacteria; phylum Pseudomonadota; class Gammaproteobacteria; order Steroidobacterales; family Steroidobacteraceae; genus Bog-1198. Next base: position 10,581 of record CAZZXZ010000038.1, read on the forward strand.
GGTTGACGACGTTTTTCTAGTTTCGCGTTTCCTAAGGAGAGATTTCATGCACGCCTGCCTCGGGACCTTTTTCAAGCGCTGCGCCGTCGCCGCGCTCATCCTGACCGGTTCGACTTTCGCCGCCGACGTCGGCAGCCCGGCACCGTCGTTTTCCCTCGATACGCTGGCAGGCGTCAAGGAAACCTTGAGTCAATACAAAGGCCAGGTGGTCATGCTCAATTTTTGGGCCACGTGGTGCGGACCCTGCCAACAGGAAATTCCGCTGCTCGATCAAATGTACAAAAAGTACAAACCTGCGGGCTTCACCCTGATCGGTATCGACGTCGACAAGGCAGCACCGCCGGTCAAAGCGCTGCTCGACCGCAAACCAGTGAGCTATCCGATCGTACTCGACCCCGCGAACGAGGTCAGTAAGGAATACCACGTGAACGACATGCCGAGTTCCGTCTTCATCGACCGCAAGGGTCAGGTACGTTTCATTCACCGCGGCTACAAGGTCGGCGATGAGAACGAATACCAGGATCGCATCCGTCAGCTCATCCGGGAATAGTCGATGCAGAGCTTGCGAGCCCTTCTTTTGACGAGCCTAGTCCTGGCGTCGAGTGCCTGCACCGTCCAGCCGTGGGTCAAGCCCTACGAGCGCGACCGCCTGGCCGATCCGATCATGGCGTGGGATCGCGACGCCATTTCCCGAGCCTACCTGGATCACATTCGGGAGGCGCGCGAGGGTGCCCGCGGTGCCACCGGCAGCGCGGGCGGCGGCTGCGGCTGCAATTGAAGCCCATGACGCTCGGCCGGCCACCGTTGCGCAAACTCGTCGCGATCGCCACGTTGATCCTGATGCGCGCGACCAGCGCCGACGTGCTGCCGGACGATCGGGCCGATATTTTCTACAGTAAATACAGCGGCGGTGGTATGGACATCACCGGCAAGTCCGTGTTGGTACGCAAAAAAATAACCGAGGATTTGGCCGTCGAAGCCAATTATTTCGTCGACACCGTCAGCGGCGCGTCGGTCGATGTCTTGAGCAACGCCAGCGTCATCAAGGATGAACGAAAACAAAAAAGCGGCACCGTTCAATATCTGCACGACAAGACCACGTACTCGTTCTCCTACATCAATAGTACCGAGCGTGACTACATCTCCAACACGACGAATTTTTCGTTGAGCCAGGACATGTTCGGCGATCTGACCACGCTGACCCTCGGCTGGGGTCGTAGCCGCGATCTGGTGGGCGAAAACGACGGCACCGCCTTCAAGCCGGTCATCACCTGGCTGGGGCATGCCGAGAGTCAGAGCTACGACGTCGGTCTGTCGCAAATATTGACGAAGAACCTGATCGGCGGCGCCACGCTCGAAGTCATCACCGATGACGGTTACCTGGCCAACCCGTATCGCTCGGTCCGCTTTGTCGATACCACCAATCCCAAAGGTTATTCGTTGGCTAGTCAGGTCTATCCCGACACGCGTACCAGCACCGCGGTTCAGGTCGAGGCGAAGTACTTCCTGCCCTATCGCGCCGCCGTCACGGGCTCGTACCGCTATTTTCACGATACCTGGGGCGTCAGAGCCAACACCTACGAACTCGACTACACCCACCCCATTCGAAATCTATGGATTTTGGAAGGCCGTCTACGCTACTACCAGCAGGGCCACGCATCGTTTTACAGCGACCTCTTTCCGCGGGCCGACTCCCAGAATTTTACGGCCCGCGATCAGGATCTGGCGTCTTCCGAAAACACCACCGTCGGTGTCAAGGCCACCTACGCCTTCCTGCCCGACGGCTGGAAGATTTTCAAGCGCGGAACGGTGACCTTGGACTTGAGCCGCATCCAGTTCCACTATCTCGATTTCCGGGACATCAGGGATTATGGCGAGCCGGGGTATGCAGCCGGCGGCGAACCGCTGTATCACTTCGACGCAACGGTGTTCCAGATCTATATGTCGATGTTTTTCTGACCCGAAGCGACCTGGCCACGCCACCATACCAACAACATGGGTGCCAGCGCGGCGACGATGGCGAGACTGTCCGCCACCCAATCCCAGAAGTCCCGGTCACGATGCACGAACGGCAGCCCTTGCACGTATTCGATCAACGCGCCGAAACCGGACAGCATGCCCGCTATGACGATCAACTGACGTTTGGGAAAGGCGGCTGCCGCCAACCCGGTCAAGCCGTAGAAGGCCAGAAAGTGTTCGGCCTTGTCCCATGGAACGAGTTGCAGGGCTCGCTGCGGCGGTATCACCGCGCTGTAAAACGTGAATATCAACGCGCTGAAGAACGCAAGTTTAGCGACCCGGCACAGAAACGATATGTTGCGCACGATTCATCCGAAAACCTCAGCATAACAAAAGCGCCACAGGAGTATCGGCGTGACTCGGGCGAGGTTTTTCGGCATATTGAGCGCATGAAGAACGCAGCGTGCACGCGCCGAACCGTCGTGAAGATTTTGACTTTGGGTGCCGCCGGCACGCTGATCCTGCGGCAGACCGTCAGCGCCGCACCGACTAAACTCGATGTCAAGGATCCCGCCGCCGCCGCCGTGGGATACGTCGAGAACGTGGCGCAGGTCGACGCGAAAAAATTTCCGTCTTATGTACCCGGCTCGAATTGCGCCAATTGTCTGCAGCTGCAGGGGAAAGCGGGCAACGACTACCGTCCGTGCACCCTGTTCGTCGACAAGCTGGTGTCCGTCAGCGGCTGGTGTTCGGGGTGGACGGCGGAGATGTAGCGTCGCGGGCCGCATCACGGGCGCGGACGCCGATGGCGGGAAAGTCGGTGAAGAAGCCGTCGATGCCGAGCGCGAGATACCGCGCGATTTCTTCCTCGAGCTTGCCATGGTCCGCGGCCGCGCTGCCGAATTTGAGATCGTCGGGCAGAAATTCGTTCTCGGCGCGGAAAGTCCAGACATGGACGTCGAGGTTTGCACGGTGTGCCGCGGCAATACCTTCGGCGGTTGCCAGTGCCTTTGCGATACCGATCGCATCCGCGTACTCGGCGACCCGGGCGAGATCTCCCAAGCCGTGTTCCAACAGCTGCACGAGCGGCAGGCGCGTCATGCCGCGCAGTTGGCGAAGATTGCCGGCATCGAAGGACTGGATGAAAACCGGCGCGCCCGGTCGGGCAAAATCGAACCGCTCCAAAGCCTGTAGAACGGCCGCTTCTTGAGCCAGACCAAGCGCGGCGAAGTGCGCCGGATGTTTCGTTTCCGGGTACACCCCTACTCGCTGCGCTGCGGGCCGGGTTCGATTGACGTCGCTCGCCAGACTGAGGATTTCGTCGAAAGTGGGGATGGACACGCGACCGTCGAAGGCCCGATTTTGCGGGCGCAGTTCGGGCAGCCGTTCGCGTGCGCGCAGCGATTTTATCTCGGCCAGCGTAAAATCCTCGGTGAACCAACCCGTCATGGATTCGCCATCGATCACCTGGGTCCGCCGGCGAGCGGCAAACCGCTCGTGTTCCGCCACATCGGTGGTCCCGCCGATCTCGTTCTCGTGACGCGCGACGAGCACGCCGTCGCGCGTCATCACGAGATCCGGTTCGATGTAATCCGCGCCTTGTTCGATGGCCAATCGATAGCTTTCGAGCGTATGTTCCGGCCGCTCTCCGCTCGCGCCTCGATGGGCAATGACAACCACGTGTGACAAACAGGATCTCCCGAATTGCTGGCGGACGAGTGTACCTTGTACCCCGCCCGACCTGCGGCTCGGTGTCGCCCCGGCCGCACTAGGCTTAAGATTGCGCAACGATGAGCTCGACGGACACCCAGTACCGATACGATGCGCGCCTGCGGTAAACCAGGAATAACGATGTTCAAGCCAACCCACTTCATTTTCGCCGTGTTCGGTACGCTCCTGCTGAGTTCGGCCCCGGTGTTCGTCCAGCGCGCCCAAGCCGGAGCACGCGAAGAGGGCCGGCTGCTGGTAGCCACCGAAGTGCTCGAGGAAGTCCAGGCGGCGCCGGATTCGCGCCTTCCGGATGCGTTGCTGGCGCGTGCGTATGGCATAGCCGTCATTCCCGACGTGACCAAGGTGGCCTTCATCTTCGGCGGTCGGCATGGCAATGGCGTGATCGTGGTCCGCGACAAGCTCAATGCGCCTTGGAGCAATCCGGTGTTCGTCTCGTTGACCGGCGGCAGTTGGGGCTTCCAAGCGGGCGCACAGTCTTCCGATATCATTTTGGTGTTCACCACCCGCGCCGGCATCGAAGGAATCGCCGGCGGCAAAATCACGCTGGGCGCGGATGCCTCCGTGGCCACCGGGCCGGTGGGTCGGCAGGGATCTGCCGCCACCGACTTGGGCTTCAACGCAGAAATTTACTCCTACGCCCGCACGCGCGGCTTGTTCGGTGGGATCGCGCTCGATGGCAGCGTCATCGCCATCGACCGCTCGGCGGACGCGGCTCTCTACGGCAGAGACGGCGTCTCGGCCAGCGACATCTTTTCGGGACAGGCGCCGGCTGCGCCGGCCACGGCGCAGCGTTTCTTGGAGCGTTTGGCCGTGGCGACGCGCACCGCCATACGTACCTCGCCCGTACCTCAGGCGGACCTACCCGCCGCTGTCAACCCACAGCCTGCGCCATCCCCAGCACCCGTCGCCGAGGCACCCCGCACCTATCCCCTTGAGGATCCGAAATAATCAAAGCTGCAATTTAACGTCGTTGTTTTTTATGTTAAACAGACAGTTATAGATTTATCAGAATATTGATTCTAGAAGATCCCGCCGCGCTACTTGCTTAAGTGGCGCGATCAGACGAAAGTTGCTGGCATGGACTTAGTCACAGAGCCCGTTACCAAAATTGCGCGCAACGACGCCGATGTGAAGTCGGCGTCCGAGTGGTTGGACGCTTTGGCGTCGGGCGCCTGCGACGAGGACGCCTTTCTAGCCGGCGTCAACGGCCTGGTGCAAAAAGCGCCGGATTCGGGGTGGGAGTTGCTCGCCCTGCTCGATCAATATTTCCGCCGTGGCAAGATCAGTGCCGCAAGCTTCGGGTACGTCAAAACCCATCTGCAAAATGTTTTGATGCGCGGCGGACAAAGCGGCGGCGCTGCACTGCGCGTGACGCCGCCGACATCGACTCCCGCGCCCGCTGCGGCGATTTCGCGGCCGCCCGCTCCGCCCATTTCCGTGCCTCCCGTACCGGCGATTTCGCTGCCGCCGGAACCCGCGCCGTCGGCCGACGCTTATGTGCCGGCTGCTGGGGGGCCCCCCGCTGCACCGGAACGTGTCTTGGCGGTGGGCGATCTCCTGCGCGACCGCTATCGCGTGCAGGCGTTGTTGGGTCATGGCGGCATGGGGACCGTGTTCGAAGCCATCGATCAATATCGGCTCGATCGTCTGGACGGCGACCAGCGCGTAGCGATCAAGGTATTGCATACGGCCGTCATGCAACGACCGCGTTTGTTTGCGGAATTACGCAGGGAATTCGAGCACTTACAGTCTCTTTCTCATCCGAATGTCGTGCGCGTGCACGAATTCGATCGCGATGGGGATCTGGCCTTTTTCACGATGGAGTATTTGAGCGGCACCCATCTGAGTACCGTGCTGGCCGCGCATACGGCCAAACCGCTTTATCGTCCGTATGCGTGGGCCATCCTGCGCGACATGGGTGCCGCGATTGAGCATGCGCACGCACGCGGCGTGGTTCACGGCGACCTCAATCCGGGCAACGTGTACATCACGGACGAGGGCCAGATCCGCGTTCTGGATTTTGGCGCCTCGAATCGTTTGCGGCTGACGCCCGCGATCTCGGAGTTCGAGAGTTCGCAACGGTTGCCGGTGGCCACGCCGTCTTTCGCCAGTTGCGAGGTCCTCGAGGGAGCGACGGCCGACGTCAGCGACGACCTCTATGCGTTGGCTTGTGTGGCGTATTGTCTGTTGACCGGCAGTCATCCTTACCGCGGCCACAGTGCGCTGAAAGCTCGCACTTTGCGGCTCAAGCCGGCGCGCCCGAGCGGACTCGATGCGCGGCAATGGCGGGCGCTCAAGCAGGGCCTGCTGCTGGCGCGCGACCGCCGGCCGGAGGACATGAGCGGTTGGCTCGGCCGACTCCTGCCGCGCAAGATCATTCCGCACCTTCCCGCTCTGTCGATCCTGTTGGACGCGCGCGCGAACGGCCGCCGGCGGCTCGGCGGGCTCGGCATGCGTGCAATACAGGGGGTCGCCTGGTTGCTATTGCTGGCGGTCTTGGCGGGTGCGGGTTGGTGGGCCGCGACGCATGACGATATGTTGGTTCGCGCACGCGATGCCGCCATCGCACAATGGAATGCCAGGGTCGCACGTAGCGGACCGGTGCCGGCCGTCGTGGCGCCACGCCACGCCCCATCGGTCGCGAAAACCGCTTCGGTGAAAGCGGCTCCAGTGAAAACGGCGCCTTCGGCAATCGTGCCATCGGTGGTGGCGGCCGCGGACAAGCGACCGACCTTGCCCGACTCTTCGGCAGCGGTCATCCAGGCGTCGCCCGCCACCAAGGCGCCGCCGGCCGCGACGGCGACGGGGACGGCCAAGGACCCTGCCGCTCCGCTCGACAATCCCGTGCGGGCACGTCTCGAACTGGCTGTCGACAACGTGGACGTGGTGCCGGGCGAAGCGGTCGCGCACGTCGCCGTGCGCCGCACCCGGACGATGCGAGGCGATGTGAGCTTCAGTTGGTGGACGGAATCGGGCACCGCAAAACCCGGGCGCGACTTCCAAACCGTCCCGGCTCACGTCGACGTCATCGAAAGCGGCAAGAACAGCGCCGATCTGCAAATTCCGCTGCTCGCGGACCGTGCGCGGCACGACGCTCGCAGCTTCTACGTCGTGATCGACGAGGCGAGCGACAACGCCATGCTGGGGCACCGTACATTGACCATGGTGACTCTACCCGAGTCCGAGTAGGCCGATGAGTCGACGCACGTGGCCCGCCGCTTTGGTGACCGAGGCTTGCGAGGACTACCGAAAGGCCGGGTTGTTCGCTTATTTCTACGCACGGGGAAAGTTTTCGTCGGATCCGGTCTACCGGGCCATTCTCGAACGTGGTTTATTGCTCGGTCGCTCGAGCATTCTGGATCTTGGCTGTGGCCAGGGATTGCTCACCGCTTGGATACGGGCCGCCATGCGCATTCAAGACCGCGGCGACTGGCCCGCCGACTGGCCTACCGCTCCGCGGCCCGCCTCGACCCGAGGTATCGAGATGATGGCGCGTGACGTCACGCGGGCACGCAGCGCGCTCGGCTCGGCGGTCGACATCGTGACCGACGATATCCGAACCGCAAAGTTTGGTACTGCGGATGCCGTCGTCATCCTCGACGTCTTGCACTACATGGTCGCCGCGGCGCAACGCGACGTGCTGGAACGCGTTCGCGCAGCTTTGCCGGCCAAGGGGCTGCTCTTGTTGCGTGTCAGCGATGCCGGCGCCGGCGTGCGCTATCGCTGTACCGCCTGGGTGGACCGCATGATCATGCCATTGCGGGGCCACGCCGCCACGGCACCTAATTGCCGCAGCGTCGCTGCTTGGCAGACTTTGTTGCGAGAATGCGGCTTCGACAGCGAGCCACAGCCCATGAGCCAGGGCACGCCCTTCGCCAACGTCCTGCTGATTGCTTGCGTTTCCTAGACGCGACGCGCGATCAGCGCACGTACCACTGCTGGTAGTCGGGACCCTCAATCACCTGAAATCCAACCGGCAAATCGAAAGGTGCCGGACTCAGCACGCCCTGCCGCATTCCCGACAACACGGTTTCGGAAATCTGGCTGTCGTATTTGAATTCTCTGATGAGAATGGGCAATCCGCCCAGCAAGTCGATGTCCTGCCACCAGTCCGACAAGCCGAAGTCCACGCCAAAAGCAAAGTTCGAACCCTCGCGAAATTGACTGAGGGTTTTCACTCCGCTCAATATCTCAACGCCGCCCGGAATGGTCGCCGCGGGCGCCACACACAGTTCGAAGCGCTTCGCGTCCTTTTCGCGCTCCTCCCAGATACGGCAGGCGTGCCCGTCGACGGACTCGAAGCGAACCGTGACCTTGAAGTCGCGAGCCACCGGCTGGCGCATCCGGTCGCTGACCTCTTTCATGTCGTCCGCACGGCGCTGCGCGTTCGCACGTTCTTCGGGCGGTGCGTTTGCGGCGGCGGTCTGCAGTTCCCTCACCGCATCCGCGTAGTGCGCCGTCACTTGACTCAAGGTGGCGCGTCGCAGGACGTGAACGGTCCGTGACGCGTTGTCGACCACATACATGATGCGATCTTTGAAAACGTAGATGTAGGAGGCTTTGAGCCCGCCGATTCGCACCTTGCCGCCCTCGACGAAATACTCGGTAACGGCCGCCGTGGTCGCGGGGGGGCCAGCGGACCCGATGGCCTCGATGCTCGATTGATCGACGGGCCGGACGGCGACGTTGTAAAGCACCCCGGCCCGTGACAAGAAGGGGAATAACAGCAATACGAAGGCATACCGCAAGGTCGACGAGTCTCCGGAAGAACGGGGCTAGAGGGTAACCTACCGCCGCGCGATTTTAGTGTTGGCGGCGGCGAATTACGCAACGCAACATGGTCATATTGCCATGGCTTACGTGTCGAAATGGGGTCGGCACGGTCGATAATCAGCCGAGCGGAGTGTCCGCGGCACGGCGATTTACATGCTAGCTAGTCCCGGTCTATGGCTCGTCGCGACGTCGATCGTCGTCGCTCTGCTGGTCTCAGGCACCGCGCTTGCGGCCCTCCGACGCACCCAGAAAGACAACCGTCGACTGCGCTGCGACATCGATAAAGCGCAAAGCGACCTGCGTGCCCTCGAGCTTTTTCACTTCGCGCTGGACCAACAGGCGTCGGTATCCGTCAGCGATATCGATGGCGTGATCACGCACGCCAATCGGTTGTTCTGCGAACAATCCGGTTATGCACGCGAGGAGCTGCTGGGCAAGACCCACGCAGTCGTGCGCTCGACGTTCCACCCGCCGGAGCTCTACGCCGCTATGGCCGAGACGATCCAGGCCGGCAACGTCTGGCGCGGTGAGCTGTGTTGCGCAAAAAAACACGGCGAATCGTACTGGGTGGAGACGGCGATCGTTCCCTTGCAAGACGACCGCGGCTGCACCACCCGGGTGGTCAGCATCTGCACCGAAATCACCGAACGGAAATTGGCGCAAAACCGGTTGGCAGAACAGCAGGCACTCTCGGCCGCGGTTGGGCGAATGGGAGAAATCGGCGGCTGGATACTGCAACGCGACGGTAAGAACACGTTTTGGTCCGACATGCTGTATCGCATTCACGACTTACCGGTCGGAAACATGCCGACCGTGGAACGCATGCTCGAATTTTTTCCGCCGGGAACCCGCGAACTCATGACCGGCCACGTACAAACCGCTTTCGAGCGGGGCAAGCCCTTCGATGTCGTCGTGCCGTTCGTCACCGCGCACGGACGCCATCGATGGGTGCGGGCTATCGGCGAGCCACAACTGGTTGACGGACGCTGGGCGCACATCGTGGGCGCCTTCCAGGATGTCACGGAATCTCGGCAGATAGCCGAAAATCTGCGCATCGCCAAGGAAAGCGCCGAGGCAGCGAACCGCGCCAAGAGCGAGTTCCTGGCCAACATGAGCCATGAGATTCGAACCCCCTTGAATGGCGTCATTGGTATGACGGGTTTGCTGCTCGATACGTCGCTGAGCGGCCACCAACGCGAATATGCAGAAACCGTCCGTTCCAGCGGTCAACTCCTGCTCGCCGTCATCAGCGATATTCTCGACTTCTCGAAAATCGAGGCGGGACGACTGGAGTTGGAAAGCATCGAGTTCGGTTTGCAGGACGTCATCGACGATACGATCGCGGCGGTGGCCCTACGGGCCGCGCAGAAAGGCCTGCAGCTGCTCGTGAACGTCGATCCCTCCGTGCCGTCCCGATTCATGGGCGATCCGACGTGCTTGCGACAGATACTATTGAATCTGTTGAGCAACGCGATCAAGTTTGCCGCGCACGGCGAGGTCAGCTTGACGGTGCTCTGCGGACCGGCCGGAGGCGGTCAGGTCGATCTGCTTTGCACGGTTCGCGATAGCGGTATCGGCATCCCCGAGGAACGCATTCACACGTTGTTCGCTCCGTTCATACAAGCCGACACATCGACCACCCGCGAATTCGGCGGTACCGGGTTGGGGCTGACCATTTCCAAGAAGCTGGCCGAAGCCATGGGCGGCACGATCGACGTCCAGAGCATCGTGGGTCAGGGCTCGACGTTCCGACTCGCCGTGCGGCTTCCCACCGCGCGGGCCTCGGCTTTGAGCGAAACGCCGCCCGACCTCGATGGGCTCGAGGTGTTGATCGTCACCGAGCACCCGGGACATCGTCATAGTCTGCAGCGACAACTCGCGCCGGCGGGATGTCGATTGACGCTCGCGACCACGGCTCAGCATGGTCTGGCCGAGTACGTTGCCCTGCTCGCGGCCGACCGGCCGCCGGCGGCCGTGATCATGGACCATTCCTTCGCGGGTCGAAACGCTGCGTGGCTCGCCGGCGCAATCCGCGCCTGCGCGGCACCACCCGCCTCGCTGATCCTGCTCACCTCGCTGGCGGAAAGCGTTGCCGACGCCGAGCGAGGTTTGATGGATCGCATCATCAGCAAACCGCCGAAAACCGGGGTTTTGTTACGCGCTCTGGCAGAACTTACCGGCGCCGCCGAACCTGCGCAACAGCCCGTACCCGATGCTGCCGATGAACGACCGTTGACGCGAATGCGCGTGTTACTGGTGGAAGACAACGAGGTCAATCAAAGACTGGCTGCGCGATTGCTCGAGCGGCTGGGCGCCGAGGTGCAGGTGGCAGGCAACGGCATCGACGCGCTGCACGCCTTACGGGACAAGGATTTCGACGTCGTCCTCATGGATTGCCAGATGCCGAAAATGGACGGCTACGCAGCGACCCGCGCGATAAGAGCCGCACCGGCATCGGTGCGCAATCCGAATATTCCCGTCATTGCCCTCACTGCCAACGCGCTCGCCACGGATCGTGCCGAATGCATCGCGGCGGGCATGAACGATTACCTCACCAAGCCCGTCGATCCTAAACGCCTGCTGCAAACACTGAACAAAGCAATCCCGGTCCCCAAACGCCGGATGGAGCCTCCCGTGCCTGTTATGCCCGCCACCCCCGCCACTCCGGTGTTCGACCAAGCCGCTCTTCTCGAACTGACCGGCGCCGATGTCGAGTTCGCGCGCGAGTTGATCGCGCTGTTCGTGAGCTCGGCCGGCGAAACCCTGGCCGGAATCGGCACCGCCCTGACGGTCGAACACTCGACCCAGGCGCTGCGCGAGCTGGCACACAATCTCAAAGGTGCCGCGGCGTCGGTCGCGGCAGCCGCCGTGGCAGAGGCGGCGCTGCAACTCGAGCAGACGCAAACCGAGGCCGCCGCACAGGCGGCGATCCGCAACCTCGAGACTGCCTTCGAGGCAACGCTATCGGTTTGGGCGCGCGACGGCTGGTGGGCGGCGCCGGCACAAGAGCCAGGGACGTCGATGGTCCGATAGTCCTACGCCTCGATCTAAAACTGTACTCGCACGCCGCCGGCGTACGCGCGTGGCATGGCCGGACTCTGGAACCGGTTATCCACGCCCGCGGCATTGGAGTCAGCATTGGAGGGCACGCCCGGAGCACCGACACCGGTCGGGTCGCTGTACAGACCGAAGGTGGAATAGCGCCGATCGAGAAGATTTTGAATGCTGGCGAAGATCTGCACGTGGTGGTTGATCCGGTAGGACGAGCGCAACCCGACCACGGTGTATCCGGCTAACTGCGGATTTTGATTGGATTCGTCCCCTTTATAAAACGAATCGCCGACGAAGGTCAGCGAAGCGCCGAGCGACCACGCCGGGAAAGGCGCGTAGTCGGCACCGAGCTTGACGCGGGTCTTCGGGAGCAAAGGCAGATGGTCGCCGCGCAGCACCTCAATGTTGCCGTTCGCATCCTGGAACGGATTCGACGCTGAACTGAGCAGCAGGTTCGACTCGAACGTGGCATCGATGTAGCTGAACTGGCCGGAAATCCGCCAATGCAAATCTTGGTAGCTCATACCCGTTTCGAGACCCTCGCGCCGGGTCGAACCGATATTCTGAAAAAACCCCGTGCTCACCGTCGTCGCGATGCCGTAGATATCGTCGGCCAGATTGGTGCGAAAAACACTCGCGTTCCAGGCGAGAGTACCGCCCACCGACGGCAGCATCAGGCTGCCCCGCGCCCCGGCCTCGACGGTGTGCGAAATGACTTGTTTCAAGTTCGGCGGATCGCCCGACAGATTGGACGGCAGCAGACAGGGCTGCGCAGGGTTGGAACATTCGATTTCGCTGGGCGTCGGGGTCCGGTTGTTGATCGAATATCCCGCGTACACCGTGACGTCGGGAGTGACCTTGAGCGTCGCGCCGAGCGCCGGGTTGAAATGGGCGAAGCGATTGTCGCCATCGAGCGCATGACCCAAGCGGTCGACCAGGTCGATCCTGGCGATGTTGTAGCGGCCGCTCACGGTAACGGCGAGGCGTGCGGTCAGGTCCACCGTGTCGGTCGCGTAAAAGCCGTAGTAGGTGTTGCCGGCGTCCAACGACACCGGCGTGGCCGAGAATCCATTGCCGGCGTTCTCGGGCGTATCGACGACGTACGGCGACGGCAGCACGGTGAGTTGGGAATTGATCACGCCGAGCTCGCTGCTGGAAAAAAATCGTGTTTCCGCCGTATCGAAGGTGGTGCCCAACGCGAATTCATTGCTCAAAGCGACCAGTCGCGCGGAACTCGTGAGCTGCAGCGAACCGCCCCATCCCCGCGAACGAATCGACTCACTGTCGTTTTCACCTATGAGCGTGGTGCCGCCATGGGTGAGATCCGGGACGATCCCGCCCGCCGTGTCGGCGAGCGGCGTGGTTCCATCGCTTTGGCACAGAGCGGCGAGCGCGGCGCAGGCGACGTAGCTCGAATTGTTGCCGTTGGCGACGGTTTGTCGAACATTGCGCAAGTACACCACGCTCTGCGCGGCGACCGTCCTGGCTAACTCGTATCCCCCGTTCAGCGTGAAGAAATCCAAGGTGTCGATGTTGTCCTGCGGCCCGGTAAAGACGTTTTCGCTGTCGATCGCGAGCGACTGCACCGGTGCGGCACCCTGCCCGAAGAGACGATTGTCGGCCCGCGCGTAACTCAGGTCCAAGGTCGGACCCTCGCCGTGCAGACTCAAGTCCATGTAGAACTGATGCAGCGAATCGTGCGAAAAAAACCGCCAGCCGTCTTGATTCAGAACCCGCGCGGCGGCATAGAAACCGACCAGCCCGCGCTGGAAGCCGACTTCTGCCGAGCCGCTGCGCTGATTGAACGAACCGCCGGAAAGCTCCGCTTCCACCCCTTGATAGCTGAACCCGGTTTTCATGGTCACCGACATCGCCGCCCCCAGCGCGTTCAAGCCGAAGACCGAGCTTGCACTCAATATGTCGATCCGCTCGATGGCCACGTCGGGAATCAAATCCCAATTCACGGTGTCGCCGAACGCCTCGTTGATACGAACTCCGTTCTGATACACGGCCAAGCCTTGCGGCGTGCCCAGGACCGGAGACGCCTCGAACCCGCGGTATAAAATGTCGGGCTGAAACGGATCCGCAAGGGCGTCGTTGATGTTGACGCTGCCGATCTGGTCGTTCATGGCGCCCGTCAAATCAGCGGAGCCATTTCTCGTAAGATCTGCGCTGACCAGGCTCTGCACGTTACCGGGTACCTTGTCCGCGTCGATGCGCAATCCCGGCACGGGCGTCGTGCCGACGACCAGAATCTCCGCTGCCGGCGCGACCGCATCGGTCGCATCGACGGCACGCGCGTCCGGATTGAAACCGGCAACGAGCGCGGCGCCGACCGTGGCCGCCAGGACACCGGATGGCGTACGGCCCGTGCGCTCGCTCACCGCGGCGGGCGGTGCCGTTCGCGCCGGGGCGCGAGCCTATCGTTCACGTCTTCGGCACGATGACGAGGCCCCATGGACTGGTGCCGGCCTTGACGCGGGCGACCTCCTTATCCAAGGCTAGATCGACCACGGACACATCGTTGGAGGGCCCATTCGCGGCGTACAGCAATTTACCGTCGGGTGAGATCACGATGCCCCAGGGCCGCGTTCCCACCTGGATGGTGTCGACGAGTTCATAGCTTTGCGCATCGATGACCGACACCGTACCCGCGCGGCCGTTGCTGACGTAGAGTTTCCTGCCGTCGGGCGCGACGCGCACCCGCATGGGTCGCGAACCCGGCGGCAGGGTCAGCGTCTTCGTCACTGTGTCATGCAAGGTGTCGATTACGTTGACCTGACCGACCAACTCCGAGGGTATGAACGCGGTCGCGCCGTCGCTCGAGAATTCAACGCTGCGCGGACGGCCCACCACCTTGAAATGCGCGGCGGCGACGTAGTGCACGGTGTCGATGACGAAGATGTCTCCGCCGGCTTCGCAGGCGACGTAGAAAAATTTGCCATCCGGCGTGGTGGAAACTCCCTCCGGTTCCTGACCCACGGGGATGATGTACTGCGATTTCCGTGTGCCCACGTCGATGACCGTCGCCGACTTCGTGTCCTCGTTCGATACGTACAGCCGGGTGCCATCCTTGCTCAGGGCAAACTCCTCCGGATCGGAACCTGCGGGGAGTTGGCGGCCGAGCGTGTGGGTCGCCACGTCGAGTACCGCGATACCGTCCGCGGCTTTGTTCGCGGTCGCCGCGGCGTCCAGCCCCGGCGGACCTGACCCCGGCGGACC
>CAZZXZ010000039.1:0-25106 GCA_964658135.1 uncultured Acetobacteraceae bacterium
ACCTGAAAACCCCGCAGCTCTACATCAACCGGGAGCTGTCGTTTCTGGAGTTCAATCAACGCGTTTTGGAGCAGGCGAAGGACACCCGCATTCCGCTTCTGGAGCGGGTCAAGTTTCTCTGCATATCGTGCGCGAACCTCGACGAATTCTTCGAGATTCGCGTGGCGGGACTCAAGGAGTTGATCGAGGCGGGTGCCATCCAGCCGGGCACCGAAGGTCTGCCCGTGCCCGACATATTGACGGCAATACGCGATCGGGCCGTACGTTTGGTCGACGAGCAGTATGAGTTGTTGAACGACTCTCTCATGCCTGAACTGGCCAAAAACGGCGTCGTGTTCGTCACCGCGGAGACGTGGACGGAGGCACAATCGGACTGGTTGAGTGCGTATTTCGAACGTGAAGTCGAACCGGTGCTGAGCCCGTTGGCTCTGGATCCGGCGCGCCCGTTCCCCAAGATCCTCAACAAGAGCTTGAATTTCGCCATCGTCGTCGAGGGCGAGGACGGCTTCGGGCGTAACAGCGGTCTGGTCGTGGTCCAGGCGCCCCGCTCGCTACCGCGCCTCATCCGTCTGCCCGACGGACTGGGCAGCCGGCATTTCGTCTTTTTGAGCAACATCGTCGAAGCATTCGTGTCGGAACTCTTCGGCGGCATGCGCGTGCGAGGCTGCTATCAATTCCGCGTCACGCGCAACAGCGATCTGTTCGTCGAACAAGAGGAAGTGGACGATCTGCTGCGCGCCGTCGAAGGCGAATTGGCTTCGCGCCGCTACGGCGATGCGGTGCGACTGGAGACGGCTCAGGACTGTCCGCAGGAGATCTTGAGCTATCTGCTGGAGCAATTCGGTCTCAGCGGCCAGGACCTCTACAAGGTTTCGGGACCCGTGAATCTCAATCGTTTGATGGCGGTGTACGACCTGGTCGATCGGACCGAGCTCAAATACGCGGCTTTTGCGCCGAGCATTCCGGAGCGCCTTAAGTCGAACGGCGACATCTTCGCCGCCCTACGCGCGGGCGATGTGCTCTTGCACCAACCGTTTCAGAGCTTCGTCCCGGTCATGGATTTGATCAAGCAGGCGGCGAACGATCCCCAGGTGCTTGCAATCAAGCAAACCCTGTATCGCGCCGGGAGCGATTCCGCCATCGTCGGCGCTCTCGCGGATGCGGCGGCCAATGGTAAGGACGTGACGGTCATCATCGAGTTGCGGGCACGATTCGACGAGGAGGCGAACATCGAGCTGGCGAACAAACTGCAGGAAGCCGGAGCCCACGTCATGTACGGCGTCTTCGGTTACAAGACCCATGCGAAGTTGGTCATGGTGGTTCGTCGCGAGGAAAAAGGGCTGCGCCGGTATTGCCACCTGGGCACCGGCAACTACCATCCGAAGACCGCCAAGCTCTACACGGACTACGGACTCATGACGGCCGACGAGAAAATCGGCGAAGACATCCACGAGATATTTCTACAGCTCACCGGCCTTACCCGGGTGCCCCGCCTGCGCAAGCTCCTGCACGCGCCGTTCAGTCTGCATAGCGCGCTCATCGCCAAGATCGACCGCGAAACGGAGCACGCGCTTGCCGGTGGAACCGGTCGCATCATCGCGAAACTCAACTCGCTTACCGAACCCACCGTGATCCAGGCGCTGTTTCGTGCATCTCGGGCCGGGGTGGACGTCGACCTGATCATTCGCGGCGTCTGTTGTCTCAGACCGGGCGTCGCTGGAGTCTCCGAACGGATCAAGGTGCGCTCCATCGTCGGGCGCTTCCTCGAACATTCGCGCGTGTATTACTTCGACAACGCGGGGACGCCGGAGATCTACTGCGGCAGCGCAGACTGGATGGATCGAAACTTGTTCCGGCGGATCGAAGTCGCCTTTCCCATCGAATCGGCGGAATCTCAGGCCCGCGTCACCGAGGACTTGCTGTTGTATCTGGCCGATGACTGCAATGCGTGGACTTTGTCGGCGGACGGCCGGTATGCACGGGTCGTTACGGAGGGGAATGTGAGCGCGCAAGCCCGGCTGTTGACGGTGTTCGACGACCGCGCCACGCTCACCGATGGCTAGCGTTTTCACTCGGCGGCGCGGCTTTACTCGGTGCTGAGGCGAAAACCGGCGTCTTTCAAGTAGGTCCGTTCTTGCTCGAGATCCTCCAGGGTCAGTGGATGCTCCTTCATCCAGCGCTGCGGCAAGGTCAACGTCACGTTGCGACCCCGCACACGCAGCGTCACCTCCGGCAACGGTTGCGGACTGCGTCCACGATGCAGAAGCACCGCCAATCTCAGGAGCACGATGAGGAACTCTGCATGCCGGTCCCAGGGCGGCAACAGTTCTTCGAGCGCCTCGAGCGACAATTGCCGTCGATGGCCGCCCACCAAAGCCGACAACAGCAACTGCTCCTCGCGCGGAAACCCGGGCATGTCGGCGTGCTGCAAAAGATACGCGCTGTGTCGATGATACTTCGAGTGGGCGATGTCCAATCCCGATTCGTGGAGTCGGGCGGCCCAGCACAGCACGGATTGCGCCAAGGGATCCTCGAGCGCCCAGTCGTGTTCGACTTGTCGCAGGAGCACCATGGCCGTGGACTCGACCCGGTCGGCTTGCAGGGAATCGACGTGATAGCGTTTTTCCATGGCACGCACGCTGCGTACACGGGCGTCTTCGTCGGTGAAACGGCCCATCAGGTCGTACAACAGCCCTTCCCGCATCGCTCCTTCCGCCACGCGAATCCGATCGATGCCGAGATTCTCCACGATGGCCAGCAGGATGGCCAAACCGGCGGGAAATACCGGAGCACGCTCGGCATCCAAATCGGGCAGATCGAGTTCGTCCACGTGGCCGGCGGCGATCACCCGATCGGCGAGACTGCGCAAATTATCCAGAGTGATGCGCGGGGAATCCGGATTGAGGCGTCGCACGACGTCGGCGATCACCCGTACCGTGCCCGAGCTGCCGAAAGCCTGCAGCCACCCGAGCTTCTTGTAAGGTTCGAGTATCGGTTCGAGTTCGCGTCGGACCGACGTGCGTGCTCGTTCGAACCGCCGATCCGAAATTTTTCCATCGTCGAAACAGATGGAGGTCAGACCGACGCACCCCACCGACAAGCTCTCGAGCAGCAAGGGATTGAAGCCCTCACCGATGACGACTTCGGTCGAGCCGCCGCCGATATCGATCACTAAACGCTTATCGGGACTGGATGGGCTGGTATGCACCACGCCCGAATAAATCAGGCGTGCCTCTTCGAGGCCGGAAATGATTTCGATGGGATGTCCGAGCGCGGCCCGGGCACGCTCCAGAAACCAGCGCTTACGGCGGGCACGGCGCAGGGCGTTGGTACCCACCACCCGAACACTGTCGGCGTGCATGGCACGCAGCCGTTGACCGAAGCGTTCCAGACAACGCAAGGCGCGGTCGGTGGCCGCATCGTCCAGCCGTCCGCTATCCCCCAGCCCGGCGGCCAGACGCACCATCTCTCTCAATCGATCGAGAATGACCAGTTGGCCGTGCGAATATCGCGCGACCACCATGTGAAAACTGTTCGAGCCCAAATCGACCGCCGCGAGCACGTCGGGCACGGCACGGCCGCCGCTCATCTACACGAGCAACATTTCAGGCGGAGAATGAAGATCCGCAGCCGCAGGTGGTTTTGGCGTTCGGGTTGCGAATCACGAACTGGGCGCCCTGAAGGTCGTCCTTATAATCGATTTCCGCGCCCATCAGGTATTGGGCACTCATCGGGTCGACGAGCAGCTGAACTCCCTGTTTTTCGACACAAAAGTCACCGTCTTCCATCTTCTCGTCGAAAGTGAAGCCGTATTGAAAACCCGAACACCCGCCGCCCGACACGAATACGCGGAGTTTGAGGTTGGGATTGGCTTCTTCGCGGATCAATTCACCCACCTTGCCGGCGGCCGCATCGGTAAATACCAACACATCCGGAGGCTGCGGGATCGACTCGGTCGGAAACACCGTTTCTTGGGTTACGCTCATATAGCTAGTGTACTCGTGGCCGGGGGCCAGTCAAAGCTTTCACTCGCTTTCAACCGGGGATCGGGTACCGCCGGCCGCCTCGGTCTCCAAGGACATCCCCTGCGCCTTCCAGACGAAGGCCTGGCGAAAGCCATGCGTGGAATCGCGGCCGGAATGGATTTCCATGCTGACCCGGGTCGGCTCGAACCCGGGCGGCAATTCGATGGGCTCGTTGTAATCCTGAAAATATCGAAACGAGTAAACGAGTCCGCCCCGTCGGCTGGGGGATACCTGGTACAAGCTCAAACTGGCGGGCTTGCCGCGCAGTAGTCCGTCGATGGCCACCGCGACATTGCCGGACACCTCTTTCTCGGATTTACCGGTCTGCATCAAGACGAATCTCAGCGTGAAGTGCCCGGCGACCGGGATGATCTGCATGGTCTGCACTTTCACATGCACCGACGAATCAGGCTGCACCAGCCCACGATAAAACGACAGATCCTGAGTGAGACGGGCAATTTGACTTTGCATGTCGCCCAGGCTCTGTTCTACCTGTTTGTAGCCTTCCCGATCGACGCGGCGGGCGATATCCGCGGCCTCCAGTTGTTCGTGCTGCCGCGTGGCCGTTGCCTCGAGGTCACGAATGCGCGCATCGGCAGCCGCGGCACCCCGTACCGACTCGATCACTCGGTAACCCGCATCGTAGCGGCCGAATTCGAAGGTAAAGTACAGAATCACCAGGGCAAGCAGCGCGCTCAATCCGAGCCGCAGCGCCCGGCGCTTCGCCGCGTGCGGCCAGACGACGGGCTTGCCGAATAAATCCACCATGAACAGTCATTCCTATCGCAATCAGCCGTCCACCGGACGCTCTGTGCCGAGTACCCGCGACGCCCGCGTTGCAGACATTACACGAAGGCAGCGCGCGCGTTATCATCGCCGTCCCGATAAACGTAAAGGAACACTCTTGCTCTGGTTAAAGGCTTTTCACGTGATTGCGATGGTGACTTGGTTCGCGGGTCTGTTTTACCTGCCCCGTTTGTTCGTTTATCACGCGGACGCCGGCGACTGGATCAGTGTCGAACGGTTCCGGATCATGGAACGTCGCTTGTTCATCCTCATGACCATAGGCGCTGTCCTGACCTTGGCGCTCGGCATCGCGATGGTGGTTGCGGCCCCCGGGTATCTCAAGATGGGGTGGCTGCACGCCAAGCTCACGCTGGTCGTGCTCCTCATCGTTTATCACCTGACATGCTTCAAATTCATGCGCGATTTCGCCCACGATCGCAAGACACGGAACGCCAAATGGTTTCGGATGTTCAACGAGGTGCCGTCCGTGTTGTTGATCGGTATCGTCATTCTTGCCACGGTCA
This sequence comes from uncultured Acetobacteraceae bacterium, assembly GCA_964658135.1. Classification (GTDB taxonomy): domain Bacteria; phylum Pseudomonadota; class Gammaproteobacteria; order Steroidobacterales; family Steroidobacteraceae; genus Bog-1198. Next base: position 5,336 of record CAZZXZ010000039.1, read on the forward strand.
AACCTTTTTAGGCGCGCTCACCTCGGGCCACCAATCGGGATAGGGTGGCAGGCCGTGCGGGTAGATGAGCTTGCCCAGATCGTGCAACGCGCGCACGTAGACCCGGCGCTTGAAGTAGACCACTTCCCGGACCGGGGTCCAGTAATCGGCCCATTGCCAGCGGTCGAATTCAGGTTGGTTGGTGCTGTTGAAATGAAGTCTCGACTCGTCGGACGTTAGTTTGAGCAGAAACCAGCGTTGCTTTTGACCAATGCATCGATCGCGGACGTATTGCCGCGGCAGCCGATACCGGAGCCAGCCGCGCGTAGAGCCCAACAGCTCCACGTCGTGGCGTTCCAGACCGATTTCCTCTTTTAGCTCCCGGAATAACGCCTCTTCGGCGCGTTCGCCCCGGTTGATACCCCCTTGCGGAAATTGCCAACCGCGGCCGCCGACGCGGCCACCGAGGAACACCTCCCCCGCTTCGCGCATGAGCACGATGCCCACGTTTGCACGGAAGCCATCGTTGTCGATGTAATCATTTTGTGTCTGAGCTTGAACGGACATGGGTTGGATTGTTCCACAACCACGGCCGTTTGTGACGTACGTGCCCTATCCGGCGCCCAATTGCACGCGGTTACGACCCAGGGCTTTGGCCCGATACAGGGCCGCGTCGGCGTCCGCCAACAGACGGTCCGCGACCGCTTTCAGGTCGGATTCGTGGCGTCCCGGCGCCACCGCCGCGACCCCCACCGAGACGGTCAGATGGCGCTCGATCTGGGCGGTCAGCGCGAAGGGCACCGCCGCGATGACCTCGCGAATGCGCTCGCCCAAGGTCGCAGCCTCGATGGCACTGGCTTCGGGCAACAAGACGGCGAGTTCGTCGCCGCCAAACCGGGCGGCGGTATCCATGCTGCGGATTTGAGTCTCCACCCGCTGGGCCACCTCTTTGAGCGCATTGTCGCCGGCGAGGTGCCCGTACCCGTCGTTGACGCTCTTGAAACGATCGATGTCGATCATCAAACAGGCGATGCTGCCGGCGCGGCGTTGCGCGCGGGCCAGTTCTTCCTTCAAGCGCTGTTGCAAATAGCGCCGGTTGTGCCAGCCGGTCAGGAAATCCGTGATACCGGCGCGCAGCAAGCGCGCTCGGTTTACCGCGTTCTCGATGCAAACGGCGGCCACCGCACCCAGATGTGCCAGAAAGTCGGTGCCGTGGTGACGCGTGAAGCGTGTTAGATCTCGGCTGCCCAGGCATAGCGCTCCGGTGGCGCGATCCTTGCGCGGCAACGGGATCAATGCCGTGCTTTTCAGCTGCGTGCTGCCGGGAAACAACAGATGATGATCGGCGCCGACGAAGGGTCCCAACCACGGCTTGTGCAACGCCGCCAACTGCGGCGCCAGTCCCACCAACGAGTCGACGAAGAAAATTTGCTTGAATTCCTCCGGACGGTCGCCGCCGGCGACCAACAGATGACGAATTTCGTGCTGCGGATCCAGCAGCACCACGCTGACCGAATCCACTACGTAGGACTCGCGCAAGCCGTCGACCATGGCCCGCAAGAGTTGCGCCAAACTGTCGGCGCGCAACAGTGTCAGTTCGCGTGCCTGCGTGCGCTTCAAAATGGTCTCGTTGTTGGCGGCCTCGGCCGTCATTTCGCGCAACCGCCGCTTGAGTTCTTCGTTCTCTTGAAGCGCGTCGTCCATCAACCCACCCGTGCCGCCGCCCGCACATCGAGGTAAGCCCGGCCTAGGTTCATGAGCGCCGAGAATTCAGCCGCATTCTTGGTCTCGACCGCCGCCACCACACGCTCCACGGCTCGAGTCAAAGCCCGTAAAGACTCGCCGCCATAGTCGTTCAAGCTTTGAATCTCGAAATACAGCTCCGGGCTTTCGGCAGCTACCCGGCCGGCCACGTCCAGCTGGGCGTCGAACGTGGTGCTCGATAGCCGCGCGAGCCGCATGGCGGCCTCACCGCTGCCCGCGAGCGCCGTGAAGAATGCGATATTGAGCGCGTGCGACAGCCCCAGTACGTAGGCAATGAGGCGGTCGTGTTCGTCCAAGCCCATCACCACCTGCTCCGCCATGGTGGGCGCGAAGAGATCCTGCGCCTCACGCAACGCGGCGGCGTGTCCCAAATCGATGAAAATCACGTGGCGACCTGACAGCAGATCCGTATCCGGTCCGAACATCGGATGCAGCGACGTGACACGGCATCCCGCGTCGACCAACGCGCCCAAGCCCTCACGCAAAGGCGTCTTCAACGACCCCAAGTCGAAAATAAGCCCGCGCGGCGCAAGCTTGGCCAATGCGAGCAGGAGGGTCGACGTGACGCGCAGCGGCGTCGCCAGCACGATCACGTCGAAGTCCAAAGCATCGTTTTGCCACTCCGGCACGCGTTCGAATCCATGCGCGGTCTGCGCCGGATCGGCGATCGCCACCCGAAAACCCTGCGAGGCCAAAAATTCCGCAAACCACCCACCCATTTTCCCGCAGCCGCCGATTACCAAGGCGCGCTTACCGCTGCCGTGCGCATGAGCCGCCATGCGCGCGTGCTCCTGTGTCGTCAAAGAAGACTGGATCAGCAGCCGCAACAATGACTCCGCAAGGTCGGGAGAAATGTGCAGCCGCTCCGCCGTGCTGCGCGCCCGCACGATCACCTCACGCTCGCGACCGAAATCGCGGGTGGCACGCCCCGTGGCGCGTTTCACGGCGGCGACCTGTTCGCTGAGAGCCTGGCGCTCGGCCACCAGATCGAGCAGCCGCTCATCGAGTTCAGTCAACGTGATCCGCAATTCATCGAGCGTCATATCGAAACGGTCCCTTTTTCATGCCGGCTTCTCTTTTACTGGGCAAGGAGACCTACCGCAAGCGCATTGGCATCGATACCATGGTCGCATGAGCGCCACAGCAAAAACCCATTGGACTGAAACCCTCCCCGACCCGCTGCCCGACAATCCGCTGCAACTCGCGGCGCAGTGGCTCGAACAGGCCCGTATCGATGCGTCGCAACCCAATCCCAACGCCATGGTCCTCGCCACCGTCGATGACCGCGGCCAACCGTCGGCGCGGGTGGTGTTGTGCAAGGAAATTGCCGCGCTCGAGGGCGTCATCAAGTTCTACACCAATTATCAGTCTCGGAAAGGTCGCGAACTTCAGGCAAACCCGCGCGCAGCCGTCGTTTTTCATTGGGATCAGCGCCATCGGCAGGTACGTGCCGAAGGCTTCGTCGAACCCATGTCCGCCTTGGAGAACGATGCTTATTTCGAGAGTCGCCCCTGGCAGAGCCGTTTGGGGGCTTGGGCCAGCCAGCAGAGCCAACCAGTGGAGTCGCGCGCGGCACTCGCCGAGTCGGTCGCCGGAACCGCCAGGCGCTTCGGAATTCCCTATGCAGGGCCCGGCTCGCCAGAACCGGAATCGATGATGACCTACATCCCGCGACCGGCCAATTGGGGCGGCTTTCGCTTGCGGGTCGACGCCATGGAACTGTGGGTGGAAGGCGATTATCGAATCCACGATCGCGCCCGCTGGACCCGCGTGGCCGGTGCGGCCGGTGCGGCGTCTGCCGGCGCCGCACCGCTTTGGTCGGTGACGCGTCTGCAGCCATGAATCTGCTGCAGGGCCATGACGCCACCTGCCCGCACTGCTGGGAAACCATCAATCTGACGCTCGATCTGTCAGTCGGCGAACAGGCTTACGTGGAAGATTGCCCCGTGTGTTGCAAGCCGATGCTGGTTTCATATAGTTCGGCCGACGGCGAACTTGCCGAACTGCGCGTCGAGCCGACCGATTGAGCGCGTGTCGACTTCCTCAGGCCAGGGTGGAGAGTATGGACGCGTGCAAGCGGCCATTGGTCGCCAAAACGCTGCGCGATTGGAGCGTGATCGGCGCCCCGCTCAGGTCGGAGAAATGGCCTCCTGCTTCGCTGACGATCGCCACGCACGCGGCGATGTCCAGGATGTTGACGTCGCTCTCGAGCACCGCATCGATCTTGCCGGCGGCGAGCAGATGATAATGCAAAAAATCGCCATAACCTCGAATCCGGTTGACCCGTGCCACCAAGGCACCGTACCGATTCCAGTGGCTGCTCGAGGCCAAGGTTTTTAGATTGCCGCTCGAGAGGGTCGCCGCTTCGAGTTCGTCGATGTGGCTGACCGCCAACGCCGCCCCGTTCAGAAAGGCGCCGTATCCCCGTTCAGCGAACGCGATCTCGCCGTAGACGGGTGCGCTCGACACGCCGAGCACGATCTCGCCCCGCCGTAACAAGGCGATCTGGGTGGAGAACATGGGGTACTCGCGCACGAACGCCTTGGTGCCGTCGATGGGATCGACCAACCACAGGTTTTCAGCATCCATGCCGCGCGACGTGGTTTCTTCGCCGAAGAAACCATAGGATGGAAAGCGCGACTCGAGCACTTCTCGAATCGCATTTTCGCAGCGCACATCCGCCTCGGTCACGGGCGATTTATCGGCCTTGATGCGCACCTCGATATTATGCTGGTAGAGCGAACGCGCGATGCCCGCGGCGCGTTCCGCGGCGTCGAGTGCCGCCTGCAATTCGGGCGAGAAATTCATGGGCGAGCCTCCGGTGTGAGCACCCACCTTAGCAAACCTTGTGCTACCGTCGCTCGCCAAACAGGAGCTAGCGAATCATGGGCAACCGTCTCACCAAGATTTACACCCGTACCGGCGATGATGGGAGCACCGGTCTCGGTGACGGCGCGCGCGTTGCGAAGGAGAGTCTGCGGGTCGAAGCCTATGGCTCTGTCGACGAGGCGAACAGCGCCATCGGCGTGGTGCTCGCGGTAGAGACCCTCCCGGTCGCGATCGAGGCGTGCCTGACCGAGATCCAGCACGATCTGTTCGATCTCGGCGGCGAGTTGTGCATTCCCGGCCATCGACTCATCACCGCAGACTACATCGCGCGCCTCGAAACGACGCTCGACAACTTCAACGAGGAATTGCCACCGCTCAAGGATTTCATCCTCCCCGGCGGCGGTCCGGCGGCCGCGGCGTGTCACGTGGCGCGCGCAGTTTGCCGCCGCGCCGAACGTCGTTGCTGGTCGCTGGCGCGCGTCGAAGAAACCTCCCCCGAGGCCCTCAAATATTTGAACCGGCTGTCGGACTTGTTGTTCGTTCTGGCCCGCGTCTTGGCGCGCCACGAGCGAGGCGCCGAAGTCATCTGGCGCCGCGCCAAGACCTGACCCGTTACGCTCGACTCAGGCCACGCTCGAGAGCGATTGATTGGAGTACAACCAATCCGCGTGCCAACGCTCGAGGTCGCCGAGCGCCAGCGGCCGGCAAAATAGAAAACCCTGCACCTGCGTTGCATTGCGCTCGCGCAGATAATGCCATTGCGCTTCGGTCTCGACTCCCTCCGCCACCGTTGCCAACCCCAGGCTTCTCGCCATGGCGATGATGGCATCCACCAGCGGTGCATTGCCGGCGGTCTGCGAGGCGATGTCGCGTACGAAAATGCGGTCGATCTTCAATGTGTCGATCGGGAAATGGCGCAAATACGACATGGAGCTGTACCCCGTGCCGAAATCGTCGAGTGCGGTTGCAACGCCGAGGTCCTTCAATGATTTGACCGCCTTGCTGACCGCACTCGAATACTCGATGAGCGCACCCTCGGTGAACTCGAGTTCGATGGTGCGCGAATCGATGCCCGCGTGCGCAATGGCGCTCGAGACCCGGCGCACCAAGCTTCCGTCACGAAATTGCACGCCCGAGACGTTGACCGCCACTTTCCAGGCATGGCCGCCGGCATCCTTCCAGCTGCGCGCCTGCGCGCAGGCCTCGCGCAGCACCCAATCGCCGATGTCGACGATGAGACCGCTTTGTTCCGCGAGAGGAATGAACTCATCCGGCGGCACGGCGCCGCGCTGCGGATGCGACCAGCGCAGCAAGGCCTCGACCGATTCGACCCGCAAATCGTCGAGCGCGAGCCGCGGTTGATAGTGCAAGGTAAACTCGTTTCGCTCCAACGCCTTGCGTAGATCTGCTTCCAGCGAGAGGTGCTTGGCGGCCCGCGTACTGATCGATTTCTTGAAGAATTCCAGGCCTTTTTGCCCGATTTTCTTGGCATGGTGCATGGCTGCATCGGCATTTCTAACCAACGCTTCCGCGCCGGAGGCGTCGCCGGGGAACATGCTGATGCCGATGCTCGCAGAGACGGGAATTTCTTGTTCGGCGATGCCGAAGGGACGTTCCAACGCCAGCTGAATCCGGCGTGCGACGACCAGTGCCGCCTGCTCGCTGCCTACGCCGGGAAGCGCCAACGCGAACTCGTCGGCGCCCGTACGCGCCACCCAATCGTTCAAGTCCTCGATCTGTGCGTCGCCCGCGGCCGCGTCGCCGCTTTTTCTCGTGTCTCGCACGCACAATTGCAGCCGGTTCGCGATTTCCTTCAACAGAGCATCGCCGACTGCCTGACCCTGCGTGTCGTTGATTATCGAAAAGTTGTCGATGTCGAGCATCAACACGGCGATACCGTTGATTCGCGAACCGGCAACGGCCACCTGTTGCTCGAGAATTTCCAGCAGGCGCGACCGATTCGGCAGCGCGGTCAGCGAATCGTAATAGGCGAGATAGCGGACCCGTGCCTCGCTTTCCCGCAATTGATCCTGAGTTTCCTTGGCACGAACCAGAAACTTGACGCGTTGCGCGAGCAGCATCGGATTGATGCCTTTGGAGGAAAAGTCGGTTGCACCGGCATCGTAGGCGTGGTTGACGGCCTCCATGTCGTCCCGGCTGGTCTGCATCAGGATGGGTACGTGACGGCATTCGGGAATCGCCCGCAGAGCGCTGCACACCTCGAATCCATTCATTCCGGGCATGACGACGTCGAGAATGACGCAATCGACCGGACGGCTGTGGTATTCGGCCAGAGCGCTGGGGCCATCGACTGCGGTCGTGACGTTGAAGCCGGCGATCTCCAGCGCCGTACCGATCAACAGCCGGGCGCCCGGATCATCATCCACGATCAACACGTTGACCGACATGTTGGCGGTGTTCTCCCTCGTACTCATCGCATCCTCCGATACGCTGCGTGCCTCGGTATTGCGTCGATTGGCGAGACGGCGGTCGACGCTAGGCTGCATGACCCGACCGCTCGCGCAGCAGCGCAGTACAAAACTCCCTGTATTCCTCACGAATTCGCAAAATCAGCGGTGCGGCCCGCGCAATCCCACCCTCTTGAACCAATACTTCACATTCCTTCGCCGCCATCGCCAGGCGCGTACCGCCCAGGTTTGCGGTGCTCGATTTCAACGTGTGGACCGCCTCGGTCAGCCCTGCCACCTGCATGCCGGCGGCGGCTTTTTCGACCGCATCGAGCAACTTTGGTGAATGCCGCAGATACAAGTCGATCAATGAGTCGAGCAACTTCGGCTGCGACATGGCGGTAATGTGGTTCAGCACGGTCTCGTCGATCAGCGGGACATGCACGGGCAGCGCCACCCATTGCCGCAGAAGCGCCGCCAAACGCTGCTGCGAAAATGGCTTGCTGAGAAAATCGTCCATGCCAGCCACGCGGCACCGCTCCTTGTCGCCCTCCATGTCGTTGGCGGTGAGCGCAATGATGGGGATCCGGCGCCGCCCTTCACTGTGCTCCCGTCGGCGTATCGCAGCCGTAGCGGTCAAGCCATCCATGATGGGCATCTGGCAATCCATCAACACGAGATCGTAGGCGCATTCCGCGGTGCTCTCCAAGGCCCGACACCCCGTCTCGGCGACCACCACCTGGCAGCCGAGACTCTCGAGCATGCCGATGGCCACTTCTCTGTTCACCGCGTTGTCTTCAACCAGCAAGATGCGGGGCACGTGCATCGCGGACCCACCGCCGGGCGGCAGGCTCACCGGCAGCGTCGCCGGCTCTTCGAAGACCACTTCGAACCAAAACGTGGATCCTTTGCCGACCTCGCTCAGCACGCCGATCCGACCGGCCATCAAAGTGGCCAGCTGTTTGCAAATGGCGAGCCCCAACCCGGTGCCGCCGTATTTCCGGGTCGTGAACGAATCGGCCTGACTGAAGGCGTCGAATATGCGCGACTGGGCTTCCGCGGAAATACCGATACCGGTATCGACGACCTCGAAACGTGTCACACCGTCGGGGCCCGGCGCCGTCACGCGAACGACGATTTCGCCGCGCTCGGTGAATTTGATCGCATTGCCGACGAGGTTGTTGAGCACCTGACGCAAACGCATGGGATCGCCGCGTACCACGCGGGCCACGGTGGATTCGATGAGGAAGCTTAATTCGACTCCCTTGGCCTGTGCGCTGCTGGCAAAGATGTCGATGGTCTCGTCCACCGCATCCCGCACCGAGAACTCGATGCGCTCGAGCTCGAGCTTGCCCGCCTGGACCTTCGAGAAATCGAGGATGTCGTTGATGATGTGCAACAAAGATTCCGCCGAGCGCGAAATGGTTTCCGACAGCCGTCGCTGACGCGGGGTCAGCTCCGTCGACTGCAGAAGTTCGGACATGCCCATGACGCCGTTCATCGGCGTACGAATTTCGTGGCTCATGCGCGCCAGAAACTCGCTTTTCTCGTTGCTGGCGTTTTCGGCGGCATCTTTCGCCCGGTTGGCCGCTTCGATGGCGTGTATCAACTCGCGATTGGCGTTACCGAGATTGACCGTTCGCTCCTCCACCTGCGTTTCCAGGAATTGACGATACTTCTCCAACCGGAAATCGCGATGCCGCGTCTCGTCGAGCATCTGGTTGAAGCCGTCGATGAGCGATCCGATCTCGTCGTGCGAGGTACGCTCGACGCGCAGGCTGTAGTCCTGTTCCGACGATACACGCTTCATGGTGTTCGCCAACTGGACGATCGGACCTGAAATCTGTCTTTGTAGATAGGCGGCCAACCAGTGAGCAACGCCCACCGCCACCGCTACGGCCGCCAACGTGAAAAGCAGGTAACTTTGCCAGTCCAGGTTCAGCGCGCCGAGCGGCGCGACGATGCTGACGTAGCCGATGGGGTTGCCGTCGCGCACGACGGGGACAAGGATGTGGAATGCGCCGGAGCGCCAGGTCAAATTTCCGTGGCTGCGCGCCCCGGCGGGAAATTCAGGCGGCAAAATTGTCGCACGACCCGCGGCGGTGGACTCCAAGCGCGCCGCGTTGCCGTCCCGGCGGTAAACTGCGAGCCGCTTGCCGTCGTTGCGAAACACCTCCGCGACGCTGACCAAAGGTTCATCGTGCAGAACCTTGAGCGCTTCGATCGCCTGCCGATCGCGGCCGGACTCCAGATCGGTGATGACGAGGGACCCGGTAACCCGGGCCACGTGGAACGATCGGCGCAACATTTCTTCGCGCCAGTGAAACAGATTTGCAAACACGTGCACGAGCATCGCGATGCCGAACGCCGCCATTGCCGGCGCCATGATCACGAACCGCAACTTCCGCTCGATGGAGAGGTCTGCAAACCGTCGAGTCAATGGGCCTCCTCTTCGCGCGAGATAGCGGAATCAATTCCTCACCCAAGCTTGTCGGCGCCGCAGCGGAATTCTGCTGCCGCGAAATGTGACGCAGGTCACACACCACGCAAACCAGGCTTTCCCGGCAACATTATGTCCGCCGCGTCCGCGCAAGCCCGCGCGATGAGCGGGCGCGCACGGCCCCAGTCGAATGCCGGCCCCGGATCGGTCTTGCGGCCGGGAGCGATATCGCTGTGTCCGACCAGACGATCGGGGGATAGCGAGGAATAGGCGGCGCACAGGGCGGCGACGATACGGCCGAGTGACTGATACTGCGCGCTCTCGTAGGGGAGCGAGTCGGTTCCCTCGAGTTCGATACCGATCGAGAAATCGTTGCAAGCCTCCCGGCCTTCGAAACGAGACTTGCCCGCATGCCAGGCGCGGTCCGTGAATTTGACATACTGAACCGGTTCGCCGTCGCGTTTGACCAGCACGTGCGAGGACACTCGCAGATGGGCAACCTCGGCAAAGTAGGGATGCCCATCGACGGGCAATGTGTTGGTGAACAAGCGATCGATCCAGGGGCCGCCGAATTCACCGGGCGGCAAGCTGATGCCGTGCACGACGATGAGCTCCGCCACCGCGCCCGCCGGCCGAGCATCGCAATTCGGCGAGGCAACCTGTCTGACCCCGCGCAGAAATCCGCTCTCGAGATCGACCTGCAAATCACTCTCCCAACGACCGAGAAGAGGCCAAGCATATGCGACAATCTCGGCGATATGAAACTCGAAGAACGCGACCTGCGTGTTTTGTGGCATCCCTGCACACAGATGAAGGACCACGAAACACTGCCCCTCGTCGCCATCCGCCGCGGGTCGGGCGCGTGGCTCGAAGATATGGACGGCAAGCGCTACCTCGATGCCGTCAGCTCATGGTGGGTCAATCTTTTCGGACATGCCAATGCACGCATCAACGCCGCGGTGGGTGCTCAGCTGGCGCAGCTCGAACACGTCATATTCGCCGGCTTCACGCATGAACCGGCGGTTCGCCTGGCCGAGCGGCTCGTTGCCCTGACACCGCCCGGTTTGTCACGCTGCTTTTACGCGGACAACGGCTCCGCGGCCGTCGAAGTCGCCATCAAGATGAGTTTTCAGTATTGGCTCAACCGCGGTAAATCGCACAAAACCCGCTACATCACCCTCGCCAACAGCTATCACGGCGAAACCTTGGGCGCCTTGGCGGTCGGCAACGTCGAACTGTACAAGTCTTTGTACAAGCCGCTGCTGATGGACGTCCTCACCGCGCCCTCGCCCGACTGTTACGGCCGTGAACCCGGCGAGTCGTGGGAAGCGTATTCGTTGCGTCAATTCGAGCCCATGGAACGTATGCTGCGTGAACACGCCGACGAGGTGGCCGCGGTGATCGTGGAACCGTTGGTGCAATGCGCCGGCGGCATGCGCATGTACCACCCGATTTATTTGACCCGCCTGCGGGCTGCCTGCGATCGCTACGGAGTGCACTTGATTGCCGATGAGATCGCGGTGGGTTTCGGCCGCACCGGCACCTTGTTCGCTTGCGAACAGGCCGGCATATCACCGGATTTCATGTGTGTATCGAAGGGACTGACCGGCGGCTACCTGCCGCTGTCGGCCGTCTTGACCACCGATGATGTCTACGCCGCGTTTTACGACGACTATGCCAACATGACCGCGTTTCTCCATTCGCACAGCTATACGGGCAACCCGCTGGCTTGCGCGGCGGCGCTTGCGACCCTGGATATTTTCAGCACCGATCGCGTCTTGGAGGCCAACCGCGCGAAGGCGGACTATCTTGGATCGCGGGCTCGCGCACTCGAAAGCCTCGCCCAAGTTACCGAAGTACGGCAATGCGGCATGATCGTCGCGGTGGAGTTCGCGAAGGACAAACGCAGCCGTGAGCCCTATCCATGGACCGAACGCCGCGGTCAGCGTGTCTATAGGTACGCCCTGCAGCACGGCGTTCTGTTGCGGCCGATCGGCAGCGTCGTGTACTTCATGCCGCCGTACATCGTCGATACGGCGGAAATGGATCTCATGGTGCGGATTGCGGGCGAAGGGATCGAGCAAGCGACATGCGACTGACTCGGGTCTATGTCGAGAGCACGCTGGCCGCGGAAGCGGTCATCGAACTGCCGCCCGACACGGCGGGACACCTGGCCAAGGTCCTGCGCGCGCGCCCCGGCGACGAATTGATCCTGTTCGGCGGCGACGGATGCGAGTTCTCGGGGGCAATCGACAGCGTGCGCGGCTCGCGGGTCACCGTCGTCGTCGGTGCGGGAGCCGTGGTCGATCGCGAATCGTCGCTCGCCGTCACGCTCGTGCAATGCGTGCCGCGCGGCGACCGGATGGACTTCATCGTCCAGAAGGCCACCGAGCTCGGCGTGACGCGAATCGTGCCCGTATTGAGCCAACGTAGCGTCGTGCGACTGGATGACACGCAAGCCGAATCGAAGGTGATTCACTGGCGCGCCGTTGCGGTAAGTGCCTGCGAACAGTGCGGCCGTAATCGTCTGCCGACCATTGCCTCGCCGGTCGCGCTCATCGATTATCTGGGCAGCAGCGTCGCGGCGTGCCGCCGTATTTTATTGGATCCCGACGGCCAGAGCGCGACGCCTGCGACCGTGGACGGCGCGGTCGAGATCGCGATCGGACCCGAAGGAGGATTCGGTGCCGAGGAACTCGACGCGTTCCGGATTGCCAGGTTCGTCGGCGTGCAGCTCGGGCCGCGCATCCTGCGTACCGAAACCGCGGCGCTTGCCGCTCTGACCTGGCTGCAAACCCGCTACGGCGACCTTCGCGCGGCCGGCGTCTCACCCGGCGTCTAAGCTGTAACCGACGTCTCTTCCGCGATCATCTGCGCCAGCCGTTCGAGATCCGGGATGAGCGGCGTTTCGTTGATCATGCGCACCTGGCATATGACCGGCGATCTTTCCGGGAAACTTCGCGATGGGTCGGGACGTATCACGTCCGCATTGACTCGCACCAACTGTGGAAACCCCTGCGTCAACATGCCGAAATAGCCGGCCTGCAATTTGCCGCCGAGTGCATGGAAGATGACGATTCGCGTGCGACTCGTGACGCTCGGCAGTGCCTGTCCGAACGCGCCCTCGAAACATACGATCGGCACGTTGCGCGCATTCCAACTTACCAGTCCCGCATACCAAGAAGGCGCGTTCTTCAGGTCGGCGGGTGCCTGGTAACCGATCACCTCGGCGACACACGCGCGCGGCACGAGCAACCGCTCGCCGGCGAGCGGTACCAGCAGGCTGTAGAGCTCGTCACGCAGATCGGACATCTCGACCCCTACTGTACTGCGGCGCTGCGCCGGTTGACCAGCGGCTCGATGGCGTCGAGCAGTTGGTTCTCCTGGTACGGTTTGCCCAGATAGTCGTCGACTCCCAGTTCGATCGCACGCGCCCGATGTTTCTCGCTGACCCGCGAGGTGATCATCACGATGGGAATGTCCTTCAAACGCTCATCGTTGCGTACGTGGGCGGCGACTTCGTAGCCATCCATCCGCGGCATTTCGATGTCCAGCAAGATGATGTCCGGAAGATTGTCCTGCAGCAGCGAAACGGCGTCCACGCCGTCCTTCGCCGTCAGCACGCGCATGCCGTTGCGCTCGAGCAATCGCTGCGTGACTCGTCGTACCGTGATCGAGTCGTCCACCACCAGGGCGAAAGTTCGGCGGTCCCGTTGGTCGAGCACCTGCGTTTCGCCGGCCTTCGCCCGCCATTCCGCGCGCACCAGCGAGCCCATGTCCAATATGATCACGATGCGGCCATCGCCCAGAATGGTCGCTCCCGCGATACCGCGGATGGCCGAGACCTGCGGGCCCAAAGATTTCACGACGATTTCGCGGCTGCCGACCAGCTCATCCGTCACCAAGGCGGTGGAGTGCTCCCCGGCGCGAACCAGCACGACCGACATCGACACGTCCAGCTCGGGCAGGCGGCTTGCGCCCAGCCCGACGAAGGAGCCAAGATGTTGGAAGCGGTATTTCTGACCGCCATATTCGAACATCGGCGCATCTTTACCCAGATGCCGTGCGACGATGTTGCGCGGTAACCGCACCACGCCTTCCACCGTGGCGAGCGGCAACGCATAGGTTTCTTCGGCGACCCGCACGATCAACGCCTGACTGATGGCAAGCGTGAAGGGAAGCCGGATCGTAAAGCGGGAACCTTGCCCCATGGTCGATTCGATGAACAGTCCACCGCCCAATTTCTTCACTTCGGTCGCGACCACGTCCATGCCGACGCCGCGGCCCGCCGCCTGCGTGAGATGACCAGCCGTCGAAAAGCCGGGTTCCAGGATGAGCTGCATGGCTTCTTCGTCGGTGAGTTTCGCGTTGCGATCGATCAGCGCCAATGAAAGCGCTTTCTCGCGGATCAGCTTGACGTTGATGCCCGCCCCGTCGTCGTTGACGACGACCACCACTTCGGCGCCGTCGCGCGTGAGACTGACGGAAATCCGGCCCACCTCCGGCTTGGCCGCTGCGGCACGCCGCTCCGGCGACTCGATGCCGTGAATCACTGCATTGCGCAGCATGTGTTCCAATGGCGCGAGGATGCGCTCGAGCATCTGCCGATCGAGCTCGGCTGCCGCACCCTGCACCACCAACTCGGCACGCTTGCCGGTATCGTTGGCGGCCTGACGCACCAGACGCGTCAAGCGTTGCACGTGCCGCTGAAACGGCACCATGCGCGTACGCATCAAACTGTTCTGCAATTCGGTGATGACTCGCGCCTGGCCGGTCAGCAGGTTCTGCGCTTCACGAATCAATGTTTCCAGCAGACCCTGAATGCTGGCGACGTCGCCCGACGTTTCCGACAGCGCGCGGGAAAATTGTTGCAGGGTCGAATAGCGGTCCAGCTCCAGCGGATCGAAATCGTCGCGCCTCGGCTCCTCATCGTGGTGGCGATGCAGCACCTGCGCTTCGGTCTCTATTTCCAGGCCGCGCAATTGTTCCTTGAGACGGATGACGGTGCGCGCGAGTTCGGCCAGATTGAAGTCGATGGAGTTGATCTGCTGGTCGAGGCGGGCGCGAAAAATGCTGACCTCGCCCGCGTTGTTGAGCATGGTATCGAGCAGCTCCGCATCGACACGCGCCATTTCCACGCGTTCGGCCGGCACCCCTTCGCGCCCCGGCAGCACCGAGACGCTGCTGAGGTCCAGAGCGGACACGGATTCCTCGCTCAAGATGCCGGCCTCGGCCGGCGTCTGCGGCAGGACGACCTCGTCGGGTACCACCGGCTCCGGACCGGATTCCAAATCGTGTATCTGAGCCAGCAGTGCCGTCGCGGCGACCGGCATCTTGCCCGCGCTCACGGTGTCCCGCATGCGTGCCAATTCGTCGAGGCTCGATTGCATGACCCGGTACGCGTGATCGTTCCCCGCCACTGAACCAGCGTCGATGTGAATGACCACCGATTCGAGCTCATGACTCAGGTCGCCCATGGCCGCGATCCCCGCCATGCGCGCCCCGCCTTTGAGCGTATGCAGCTGACGCTGCAAATCGGCGACTCGTTCTCGATTGGTTCGATCGCGATTCCAAGCGCCCAGCGAGATCTGCGCCGCCTCGAGCAGTTCGGTGGCCTCTTCGCTGTAGATCGCAGCGATCTCGTGATCGAATTCGTCAGCTGCCCGGGGCGCGCCGGACTCGACCGTCGATGCCGGACCCGCTTGAGCGTCCGCCGACGGCGTCTCGGCGAGCTGCGCATCCAACTCGCTTTCCAATGCATGAAGTCGCGCGAGCAGTGCGGGTTGCGCGGCAAAATAGCCGGTGGATTCGTTGATGTGCGCCACGACCTCGTCGATTTCGCGAACCGCATCGGCCAGTGCAACGAGTCCCGAATCGGACAGCCCATGCCCGCTGTCGTAAACTTTGCGTATGAGGTTGTTGAGGGGTTCGGTGACGCGGATCCCGAGCCGCGCCTCGGCCATCTTCGAGCTGCCGCTCAAGGTATGTACGGCCCGATACACTGATTCAGGCACGTAGTGAGGCGGCGGTTGCTCCACTCTCTTTTCAAGATAATCGCGGATTTCCGCCAGATGACTCGACGTTTCCTTGCTGTATATCTCGTGCAGCTGGGGGTCCATCATCGCCTTTTGTGGCTGCACGGATGGCGTCGACGCGTCGTCCGCATGCTCGGTTGGGTCCGGCACCACGTCGTCGCGCTCGGCATCGGCTGCCGGCGCTGCCGCTATCTCGAGAGAACCGGTCTCCGTGTCGCGTCCCTCGGCCAAAGCGAAAGCACGCGTCATGAGGTCGTTGGCCGCGCTTCCGGTGGGGCTGCCGCTGGCCAATTCCTCGACCAGATGCGGCAGCATGGCGACCGCGCTGCGCAGCAGCGCCATGATTGCCGGCGACCGCGTCAGCGTGTTGTCGAGAATTCGGTTCAATAGATTTTCTATCGACCAGCCGAATTCCGCTATTGGCAACGCTCCAACCATCCGACCGCTGCCTTTCAACGTGTGAAAGCTGCGGCGCAGTACGTTGAGCGAGTCGAGGTCCATGGGATTGTGATCCCACATCGGAAAAATTTGCTGTATCGAGGCAAGCTCCTCCTTGGCCTCTTCGATGAACAACTCGAGGAACTGCGGATCGACGGCATCCGATAGCGGAAGCACCGGCAACGGGTACGTCATCGACTGGCCGTTCGTGGCCTGTTCGGCCGTCATTGTCTCCGCGTCGATCGCGTGAGCCAGGTTCGCGGTGTCGACCTGCGCCGTAGACACCTCGGATACTCCGGGCGGAGTGTCGTCCGCGAGCGCCTTGAGGCAAATCTCCGCGTTGTCCAACATGTACCAAGGATCATTGCGGCCGTTCTGCAGCGTCTCCATGTAGTACTCGATGCTGACGATGGCATCGGCTATATGTTCCAGCCGGAAACTATCCGGGACGGCAGAACCGGGCTCGAGCAGCCTGCGCACTTCGGTGCCGATGGCATCCATCAAATCGACCGCACGCACCTTCCCGAGCATCAACAGCCCGGCGGTGATTCCGCGCAACAGCTGCGGCACGTTGTCCAAGCCGTGGGGCGGGAAACCCGCGTGCTTCTGCACGGCGACGGAGACCGCTTCTTTGACGCGTGCGAGATTCACTATGCATTCGCGGAGCACCGCTTCGCTGACGAGGCGGAATTCATGATCGGAATCGGCCGGCAGGTGCGAGTCCATCGCGGCGCTCGGTAGTATCAGACGCACCAATTCGTCGTCGAGGCTGTCCTCGACCGCTAACAGCACGCCCGCCACGTCGATGAGCGAGGCATCCGAAGGCGTCTTGCCTTCGGCGACCATGACCGACAACTCGACGACTTCGCGCTGAATTCGTTGGCGCAGCTCGCCGAGCCCGAGCACGCCCAGCGTATCGCTGATTTTTTTCAGCAAATCGAGCTGTGGACCGAGTTCCTCGCTGCGGCCGCCGCCCCGCCGCACGAAGATATCGAGCACGTCCTTGACCTTGGAGAGGTCCTCTTTGATCGCGGCCGCCACCGTGCGCATCAGTTTGACGCTCGGGGCGGAGAGATTTTCGCGCTCTTGTTCGATGGCATCATCCACCGGCAACAATTCTGCAAGCTTGAAAGAAGCGCGTACCGCGGCGACGCGGCCACCGTCGGTTGATGCCCGCGCGACGTAATACAGCAGGTTATTGAGCAAGTCGATCGGCGGGTTTTCGCAATAGCGCGCTTCGCCCAATTCGTACAGCAGCTTGATCTGGCGGTCGGCCTGGCCGAGAAGCCGTTTCAACGTGGCGCTGCTTTCCAAGCCATTCGCGCGAACCGCTTCCAACAGCGCGCCGATCACCCACCACAATTGGAACAACGACTGTGTGGTCGCCAGATACTCCAATTTCTCGGCGACGCTCGCCAGCATCTCCAGGTGTTGGACGGTGTTTTGACCGCGGATATAGCCGAGCAGACCCACCTGGAACTGAGGCCTGAGCCGCCGCGCCCATTGTTGGATGCTCAACGCCGGATCGGCGCCCGAGTTCGGGTGAGGCTGCGCCGGCTGATCGGACTTGAGGTTTAGCAGCAGCAGCGTCCCCTCGGATAACAGGGGACCGCCGCGCACCGACCGTAGGTCGTTCAGCAGCGGTAGCAGCACCAACGCGAAATCGCGGCCACCGGACAAGACCCGTTCCAGATAAGCCGGCAGCTGCACCATAGCGCGCATCAAGGCATCCAGACCGTCGATCTGACGTTTCTGGTCGTTGCCCGCGGCGAGTAGGTAGCGCGTGACGTGCTCCATCTCTTCGGCGAGCAGGGCTGCCCCGTAGACTTCCACCATCCGCAAGGCGCCGTGCGCCGAATGTAGATGACCGGCGCATCGCTCCAGAGCAGCGCTCTGGTCGGGACGGTCAGCGTAGATCTCGAGAGCGGCACGCGCCTCATTGAGGGTGCCGGCCAATTCCTTGGCGACGATGTGCAAGGTCTGCGAACTGATGTCGGTAGCCGGCATTGTAAAAAGCCAGTCGGCTAAGCGCCGACGCCGCTCGCTTGGAGCGCCGGCGAGGATGCCTGAGGCGGCGCCGCCTCGGCCGCGCTATCGCCGTAGTCGGGCAGACGGAAACCCGCCACGGATTTGCGCAGCTGCGCGGACAATGCGGCGAGCTTGCCGATCGATGTCGAGGTGGCCGTCGACCCTTCGGCGGTCTGCGACGAAATTTCACGCACCACCTGCATGTTCTTCGATATGTTTCCGGAAGCCGCTGCTTGTTGGCGCGCGCTGGCCGAGATGTTTTGCACCAGACTCGCGATCTGATTGGACACCTGCTCGATCTCTTCGAGGGCGGCACCGGCATTTTCGGCCAGAAGGGCTCCCCCCACCACGTCGGTGGTACTGCGTTCCATGGAGACCACCGCCTCGTTGGTATCCGTCTGGATGGTGCGCACCAACACCTCGATCTGCTTGGTCGCATTGGCGGCACGTTCGGCGAGCCGTTGCACTTCGTCCGCCACGACCGCGAAACCGCGCCCAGCCTCGCCGGCCATCGATGCCTGAATGGATGCATTCAGTGCAAGGATGTTTGTCTGTTCGGCGATGTCGTTGATGAGTTCGACGATGTTGCCGATTTCCTGCGAGCTCTCGCCGAGACGCTTGATCCGTTTGCTGGTCTCCTGAATGGTTTCCCGTATGGCGTTCATACCGTCGATGGTGCGTCTGACCGCATCGCCGCCCTTGTGCGCGATGTCGACGGAGTGGCGTGCCACGTCGGAGCATCGCTCGGAATTTCCCGACACCTCTTCGATGGACGCCGCCATGTCCTCCATGGACTCGCTCGCCGCGGAGATCTGCCGCGACTGGGCACCGCTGGCTCTGGCCATGTTGGCAGCCGCCCCCTGTGTCTGCTTGGTGGCGCCCTCCAGTTGTATGGCGCTATCGTTGATGGTGGTCACCAACTCCCGCAGCGCCTCGATGGCATAGTTGATGGAGTCGGCGATCGCACCGGTAATATCCTCGGTCACGGTTGCTTGAACGGTCAGATCGCCGTCAGCCAAACTCGAAAGCTCATTGAGCAAACGCATGATGGCGTCCTGATTACGCTCGTTCTCGCGAACGCGCAATTCGGTGGTACGACGCGCGTTGACCGCTTCGAAGAAAATCCAGCTCACCGCCGCGAGCAATACCGCGGCCACGCCCAGCAGCGTCAAAATCGACGCCCTGTGACCGGCGCCGGAGTCCGTGGTCTGCGCCGGTGCCGCGCCGATCGTGCTCACGAGGGTGCTCGTCAGCGGCGGCAGGTCGTGTGCCGCTTTCTGTGCTTTCGAGAGCGGCTCTGCCACCGCGATGGCCTTACGCACGGCGGCCGCGAACTGTTGGTTACGCTTCTCGACGATGCGTAGTTTCTGCTCGGCGTCGCCGCCGGTGACCTTCGGCAACGCCATGCCGGACTCTTCGCCCGACAGGCCGCGAATCACCTGATTCAAGAACTCGAGACTGTCCGCCAGGCGTTGCGCGGCCGGCACGGCTTCGCTCGATCCGGATCCTAGTCCGCTCAACTCTTGTTGCACCCGCTGCGCGGTCAATTCGAATCTTTCGAGATACCGGCTCATGCCTTCGAGCTTCTGAGCTCCGACCGCGCTGGCCAGATCGCCGAGTTCCGACAGCAGCTTCGGTGCCAGTTCGCGGGTTTCGCGGTTCGCCGTTTGAATGGTCTCCACCGCGGGTCGCGCGAGCGCCACCGTGTCGATCTGCTCGCGTATCTGACGCCACGCCGGATCGCCCGCCAACTGCGCGTTGGTCAGCGTCCCGCGCAACTCCTGTAGATGCGCGGCGCTTTTCGCGAGCGCATCGAAGGCGCTCGAATCGCCCCGCAGCGCGTTCTGCGC
>CAZZXZ010000040.1:0-25093 GCA_964658135.1 uncultured Acetobacteraceae bacterium
GCGCCTGCGGCCGTGCCGCTCGCGCCTGCGGCCGTGCCGATGCCCACGGCGCCGGCGCCCGAGTTCATGCCGGTGCCCACGCCCATGCAGCCCACGCCCACGCCCGCGCCCGCGCCCGCGCCTGCTCCTGCCCCCACGCCGACGCCGACGCAGCGGGTCACCGGTTTGGAGGTGTCCGAAGAAGTCCGCAATCAAATGCTGTCGGGAGTCTTGCCGAACGACTTGCCGTCACTCGACGAGCCGCGGCGGCGTCTACCGCTCGCCGCCTGGGTGACAGCCGCCGTCCTCCTGAGCCTTTTGTTGGCAATCCAAATCATCCGCGGCAATGGTGACTGGCTGGCCGCTCACACGCTGGGTGGCGGTGCCAAGACATCCGCCACGCTGGCTGCTTATCAGTTGCGCCAATGGGGAGTGACCGGCGATCCCGACGCCAAAGGCACCTTGCGCGTGCGCGCCAGCATCATGAACGTCGCGGCGCAACTGCAGCCGTACCCGTTGCTGCGCGTGATGTTGGTCGATCGTTTCGGCACGCACGTGGCCGCCCGGGAATTCGAACCGGCAGACTATCTGGGGCACGACAATGCCCGCCTGCTGTCGCCCGGCGAACGGGTCGACGCGACGCTCGACATCGTCGATCCCGGCAAGGACGCGGAAGGCTTCGAAATCGACGTCTGCGTACGCGGCGCCGACAAAAAAATAGTGTGCTCCGGGGAAACCGCGGCGCGGGCGCATTGATGCCCGTTACCATCGGTCCCTATACCCTGCCCTCCAACATCGTGCTCGCTCCGATGGCGGGCGTGACCGATCGGCCGTTTCGATTGCTGTGTCGGCGCTTTGGTGCAGGCCTCGCCGCGTCGGAAATGTTGACCGCCGATGTGGGATTGTGGAAAACGCCCAAATCGCGGCGCCGAATGGATCACACGGGCGAACCCAGTCCGCGCGTCGTGCAGATCGCCGGCTACGATCCCCAGATGATGGCGCAGGCCGCGCGTCGCAGCGTTGATGCCGGCGCTGAAATCATCGACATCAACATGGGCTGCCCCGCGAAGAAAGTGTGTAACCGCCTTGCGGGTTCCGCACTCATGCAGGATGAAGCGCTGGTTGCCCGGATCGTGCATGCCGTCGTGTGCTCCGTTCCGGTGCCCGTCATGTTGAAGACGCGCACCGGTTGGAACCAGCAAAATAAAAACGGGATTCGGATCGCAAAAATTGCAGAAGACTGCGGTGTTCGAGCGCTGGCGATTCACGGCCGCACACGTGCCGATATGTATCTTGGCAACGCCGAGCACGACAGTGTCGCTGCGATCAAAGCATTGGTCCACATACCGGTGTTTGCGAATGGCGACATCGATTCGCCGGAGAAGGCGCGCCATATTTTGGCGCATACGGGATGCGATGGATTGATGATCGGCCGCGCCGCGCAGGGTCGGCCCTGGATTTTCGACGATGTCAATTTCTTCCTCGCCACCGGCCGGCCGCGCGCGGCGCTGGCGCTTGAAAAAGTCCGTGATATTATGCGCGCCCACCTCGAAGACCTGTACTCTTTGTATGGCGATCGGACCGGCGTTCGAGTGGCACGTAAGCACTTGAGTTGGTATCTTCGACAGCACCCCGGTCAACAGGCGTTGCGCGATCGTCTCGTCACGATCGAAACCCCTGGCGAGCAACTGGCAACGCTGTTGGAGCATTTTGAGACGCGCGTGCAACGCGCAGATCATGCAGACGTTGGTTGAGAAAAGCGGTGCGGGCGGCAGGGAATCTGGGTGGGCTATGGTCGCAAAGAAAAAGTCGAAACCGCGCAAGGAATCATCGCCGCCTTTCAATGGTCGCGATCTGAAAGTGAACGGCAAGGGCGTTCCCTTGCGGTCGCAAGCCGAAGAAGCGTTGCATTGCTATTTCGAGACGTTGAACGGTCATAAGCCGGCGCATCTGTATCAGCTCGTGATGCGTGAGGTGGAAGAACCTTTGTTCAAGGTGGTCATGGGACACGTCCAAGGCAATCAAAGCCGTGCCGCTACCATTCTTGGCATCAATCGCGGCACGTTGCGGAAAAAACTCAGAGAGTTCGGTATCACCGAGTAATGACGGCATCGCTCATCTCCGTCCGCCGCGCGCTGCTCAGCGTCTCGGATAAAACAGGGATCGTCGAGTTCGCGCGCGAATTGAAGGAGCGCGGCATCGAACTGCTGTCCACCGGCGGCACCGCTCAGTTGTTGCTACAGCACGGCATTGCGGTCAAAGAAGTCGCCGAACATACGGGTTTCCCTGAAATCATGGGCGGTCGCGTCAAAACGCTGCATCCGAAGATTCATGGCGGTTTATTGGGTCGCCGTGGGATGGACGAGGCCGTGATGCAGGAGCATGCGATCGAGCCCATCGACCTGCTGGCGGTCAACCTCTATCCGTTTGCCGCCACGGTGGCGCGCGCCGATTGTAGTTACGACGATGCGGTGGAAAACATCGACATCGGTGGGCCCGCCATGGTGCGCGCCGCTGCCAAGAATCACGCGTCGGTCACGGTGGTCGTCAACCCCGACGACTACCGCAGCGTGCTCGATGACCTGGCCGCCAACCAAGGCGCGACCCACATCGTGATCCGGCGCAAGCTCGCCGCCAAGGCGTTCGCGCATACGGCGCAATACGATGCCATGGTGTCCGCCTATTTTACGGGTGCCATCGGGGCGGAGGACGGCACGTTCCCTGACGACCTGAATCTTTCGTTCCGCAAACAGTTGGATTTGCGCTACGGTGAAAACCCGCATCAGAACGCGGCGTTCTATCGGGACCCGCGTGGCATCGGGGCGTCGGTCGCCGAGGCGAGTCAGCTGCAAGGGAAGGAGCTGTCTTACAACAACATCGCGGACAGCGACACGGCGCTCGAGTGCGTACGCCAGTTCGACAGCCCGGCCTGCGTCATCGTAAAACACGCCAACCCCTGCGGTGTCGCTCTGAGCGAACAACTCGCCGACGCTTATGCGCGCGCACATCGCACCGATCCTACTTCGGCGTTCGGGGGGATCATCGCCTTCAACCGCGAACTGGATATGGCCACCGCGCGCGCGATCCTGGAGCGCCAATTCGTCGAAGTGATCCTCGCGCCGTATGTCGCGAGCGACGTTCGCTCGTTACTCTCGTCGAAGGACGCCATTCGCGTCCTCGAAGTGGGCGAGCTCGCGAAACCGGTGACGCAGCTCCTCGATTACAAGAGCGTGGCCGGCGGATTGCTGGTCCAGACCCGCGACGCGGGCGTCCTGCACGCTCACGACCTGCGTGTCGTCACCCGACGCACGCCGACGCCTGCGGAACTCGTTGACTTATTGTTCGCGTGGCGCATCGCCAAATTCGTGAAATCGAATGCCATCGTCTGCGTCAAGGATCGCACCACGTTGGGGATCGGCGCCGGTCAGATGAGCCGCGTGGTCAGCAGCAAGATCGCCGCCATGAAGGCTGCGGACGCGCAGCTCTCGCTGCAGTCGGCGGCGATGGCCTCCGACGCCTTCTTTCCGTTTCGCGATGGACTCGATGTGGTGGCAGGCTTCGGTATCAAGTCGGTAATCCAGCCCGGCGGCTCGAAACGCGATGCCGAGGTGATTGCCGCCGCGGACGAGAACGGCATCGCCATGGTGTTTACCGGGATGCGGCATTTCCGCCATTGAGCGGAGCTTCGTATGCACGTACTGATCATCGGTGGCGGCGGTCGCGAACATGCGCTGGCGTGGAAATGCGCGCAATCCGCTCGGGTGACGCAGGTGTTCGTCGCCCCGGGTAATGCCGGCACCGCGCTCGAACCCAAGGTGCGCAACGTCGCCATCGCGGCGGACGACATCGATGCGCTGCTCGTGTTCGTCGCCAATGAACATATCGACCTGACCATCGTCGGCCCGGAAGGCCCCTTGGTAGCCGGCATCGTCGACCGGTTCATGGCCGAAAATCGGGCTTGCTTCGGTCCGACTCGGGCGGCGGCGCGGTTGGAAGGCTCGAAGGCGTTCAGCAAAGATTTTCTTCGCCGCCACGGCATCCCGACGGCGAGCTACGCGACGTTCACCGCCGCTAATTTCGATCCAGCCTACGTCTTGGCGCAGCGCCTGCCGTTGGTGATCAAGGCGGACGGCCTGGCCGCAGGGAAAGGCGTGGTCATTTGCGATACGCATGCCGCCGCGCTCGCGACGGCCACGGCCATGTTGAGCGGCCGCTTCGGTGCCGCCGGCAATACCGTCGTGATCGAAGAATTCTTGAGCGGCGAGGAAGTGAGTTTCATCGTCGTCGCGCACGACGGCCAGGTCGTACCGCTCGCCACCTCGCAGGATCACAAACGCCGCGACGATGCCGACTTAGGACCCAACACCGGCGGCATGGGTGCTTACTCGCCGGCGCCTTTGGTCACCCAGGTGCTGCATGAACGGATCATGCGCGAGGTCATCGAACCGACGCTGCGCGGCTTGCAGAGCGACGGCACTTCGTATACGGGATTTCTGTATGTGGGATTGATGATCGCCGCCGACGGTACCCCCGCAGTGATCGAGTTCAATTGCCGCTTGGGTGATCCGGAAACACAGCCCATCGTCATGCGTCTGAAGAGCGACCTCATCGACCTGTGCGAAGCGGCTTTGCAGGGCACTCTCGACGGCGTCGAATTGGACTGGGACTCGCGCGCGGCGCTGGGTGTCGTCATGGCGGCCGGCGGGTATCCGGAAACGTATCGCACGGACGATGTCATCGACGGACTGCATGATGCAGCGCGCCTGCCCGGCAAGATTTTTTACGCCGGGACCCGGACGCGCGACGGCGCCGTCGTCACCGCCGGCGGACGTGTGCTGTGCGCGGTAGGCTTGGGCGCAACCGTCGGCGCGGCCCAGCGTCAGGCCTATGACTTGGTCGACCAGATTCATTGGCACCTGGTCCAGTACCGCCGCGATATTGGCTTCCGCGCCGTCGAGCGCGAGCGGACAAACGGCGCGCCCTAGCGACGCGCGGTCAGGAAGGGCCGCCGTCGGGCCGGTCAGAGCGCCGCGTGGCGATCGGGTGCGTCGACGGCGATGTCGCCGCCGTTCTCGGCCACGGAATGATGCTGGGTGAATAGGCGGCCATTCTCGGCCACCAGCACGAACGACAGAGCGGCCAATCCACTGCATAGAGCGCCGACGGCCAGCGGCAACGTGGTGCCGCTGAATTGCCTGCCGATCATAGCGCCGACCAGCGCGCCGCCGAATGTAGAGATGAATCCCTGCAGCGACGCTCCGATGCCTGCCACCGCCCCCAACGGCTCCATGGCCATCGTACCGAAATTGGAAACCGCCAGACTGAAGCACGCCATCGACGCGCCTTGAAACATCACGAACGTCCACACCTGCTCGAGGCCCAGCGCCGCGACCGCCACATGTATCAGCGAGATACCGATGAATATCAGTACCGCGCAATGCGAGATCAAGCGCATGCCCAAGCGCTCGACGAAATGCGAATTGAAGAAAGCGCCCACGGCCATGGTCACTGCGCATAGGGCGAACATGCTCGGCATCAGGGCAGCCCGGTGAAACACCTCGGAAAAAATCTGCTGCACCATGCCGACATACGCCATGAGCGATCCAAACATGACGGTCAGCGCAAACGTATAGAACAACGAGGTGCGATTGCCGAGCACCAGCCGGGCGGCTTTCGTGACGTGACCCACGGTGAGGATCATCCGATATTCCGGATGCAAGGTCTCGCGCATGCGCAACCAAGCCCACACCAACGCGATCAGCGCAAACACGCCGCAAAATACGAAAATATACCGCCATGGCGCCAGGACGAGAATGAGCTGCCCGAGGCTCGGTGCGATCACCGGCACCATCATGAAGACGACGAACGTCAGCGACATGACGCGGGCCATCGGCCGGCCCGAGTAGAGGTCGCGAATCATCGAGCGTGCCACCGAAACGCTGGCGGCGGCGAGACCATGGATGAAGCGCCACATGAGCAACACGTGAAAGCTGGTACTCAAGCTGCACAGCAGCGCCGCGGCTGCGTACAGGGCGAGCCCACCCAGCAACACCGGTCGCCGGCCGAAGCGGTCGGATATCATCCCCCAAAACAGTTGACCGCAGCCTAGGCCGGCCATGTAGAAGGTAAGAATCCATTGACCGTGGTTCTCGTTGGCTACGTGCAGCGCGCGAACGATGATGGGAAACGCGGGCAGCATGGAATCGATGGCAATGGCCTGACAGGCCATCATGACCGCCACCAATCCCACGAATTCCGCAAAGCCGATCGTGGCCGCCGGTGGTGCGCGCTCCGTCACCGCGTCAACCTGCGCTCTTGCGAGCGATGCTCGTGGCCATGGTGACGATGGACGCGAGGTCCGTGAGATTGGCCGGTACCACCAACGTGGTTCCCGCCTGGGCGAGTTTGCCGAACTGTTTCACGTACTCTTCCCCGATCCGTAGCTGCATGGCTTCGATGCCGCCTCGATCCGACAGTGCGATACCCACTTGGCGCAGGCCTTCCGCCGTCGCGGTGGCCACCGCCAGGATCGCCTGGGCCTGACCTTCCGCCTCGTTGATCTGTTGCTGCTTGTTGGCTTCGGATTGCTTGATGACGCGCTGCTTGTCGCCTTCGGCCGCATTGATCTTCGCGTCGCGCTCGCCTTCGGAAGTCAGCACCACGGCGCGCTTTTCACGCTCCGCGCGCATCTGCTTCTCCATGGCTTGCAGCACGTCGCGGGGCGGCGTGATGTTCTTGATCTCGTAACGCAGGACCTTGACGCCCCAGGGCGCGGAGGCCTTGTCCAACTCGCTGACGACGTTGGCATTGATGGTGCCGCGTGCTTCGAACGTGCGGTCCAGTTCGATCTTGCCGATCTCGCTGCGCAGGGTGGTCTGCGCAAGTTGCGATATGGCGAAACCGAAGTTGGTGATGCCGTAGGACGCCAGGTGCGGATCGAGGACCTGCATGTACAACACGCCATCCACGCCCACCTGCACGTTGTCGCGGGTGATGCAGATCTGTTCGGCGATATCGATCGCGATCTCCTTGAGACTGTGTCGATAGGCGACTTTTTCGACGAACGGTATGAGGATGTGAAAGCCGGCCTGCAGCGTGCGGCTGTACTTGCCCAGATACTCGATCACGAACGCCATCTGCTGCGGCACGACGGTCGCCGTCTTGGCCAACATGATGACGACCACGACGGCGAGCGCGATCGCTCCATAGCCTAAGGAAATATCCAAGACGTTCTCCCGCTAAAGTTTTGCGACGGCACGTAACACGAGCGTGAGGCCGTCGACCCGCTCTATCCGTGCATGAGTACCGGCATCGATCTGCGAGTCGCCGCCGTTGACGGCGCTCCACGAGCTGCCGTTATATTCGAGGCGGCAGGTTTCGCCCGGTCGCAGCCCCGCCGGCACGATCACGATGCCGCCGGTCGGACCGTGAATCATGGTCGGCAGATTGCGCCGCATTCGCTCGTAAATCCGCCGCCGGAAAGTCACCATCGATACCGCGGCGAGTACCGTGAAGATCAACCACTGCAGCCAAACCGCGAGGGCCAGACCGCTCAACGCTGCCAAGCCCACCACCAGCGCCGCGGCGCCGACGAACACCAGGTAAAACTGCGCATCGACGAACGCCAATTCCGATCCGAGCAGAATGGTACCGACGGCGATCCAGGCCCACCACTGCATGCGTTCGAACTCCTCGAATGCCTACCGCTTCATGGCGTCGAAGAATTCTCCGTTGGTCTTGGTGTCTTTCATCTTGTCGAGCAAAAACTCGATGGCGGCGAGTTCGTCCATCGGATGCAGCAGCTTGCGTAGAATCCACATCTTGGAAAGCTCGGCCGGATCCGTGATGAGCTCTTCCTTGCGAGTGCCCGATCGATTGATGTTGATCGACGGAAAAGTGCGCTTCTCGGCGATACGGCGATCCAGATGGATCTCCGAGTTACCGGTGCCTTTGAACTCTTCGAAAATGACGTCATCCATTTTCGAACCGGTGTCCACCAAGGCGGTCGCCAGGATGGTCAGGCTGCCGCCTTCCTCGATGTTGCGCGCCGCGCCGAAGAAACGCTTCGGCCGCTGCAATGCATTCGCATCCACGCCGCCGGTGAGCACCTTGCCGGAACTCGGCACGACGGTGTTGTAGGCACGCGCCAGTCGCGTGATCGAATCGAGCAGAATGACCACGTCTTTCTTGTGCTCGACCAAACGCTTGGCCTTCTCGATCACCATTTCGGCGACCTGCACGTGACGGCTGGCCGGTTCGTCGAACGTCGACGACACCACTTCGCCCTTCACGGTGCGGGCCATCTCGGTCACTTCCTCGGGCCGCTCGTCGATCAACAAGACGATGAGATAGACCTCCGGGTGATTGGCCGTGATGGCGGTAGCGATATTCTGCAGCAGCATGGTCTTGCCGGCTTTCGGCGGCGAGACGATGAGACCGCGCTGTCCTTTGCCGATGGGCGCGACCAAGTCGATGGCGCGAGCCGTCAAATCCTCGGTGGACCCGTTACCGCGCTGCAGCTTCAAACGTTCGGTGGGATGCAGCGGCGTCAAGTTCTCGAACAGCACCTTGCCGCGCGAACTCTCCGGCGAATCGAAATTGATTTCGCCGACCTTCAGCAGAGCAAAATACCGCTCACCGTCTTTCGGCGGCCGAATCAGGCCGGAAATCGAATCGCCGGTGCGCAAATTGAAACGGCGAATCTGGCTCGGCGAAACGTAAATATCATCCGGACCCGCAAGGTAGCTCGAATCAGACGAGCGCAGAAAGCCGAACCCGTCCTGCAGGATCTCGAGCACGCCGTCGCCGTAAATGTCCTCGCCCTTGCGGGCGTGCGCTTTCAGTACACCGAAAATGATGTCTTGTTTGCGCGATCGGCCCATGTTCTCGAGACCCATGGTCTCGGCGAGTTTCACGAGATCGCTGATCGGACGCTTCTTCAGCTCGGTGAGGTTCATCGAGCTGCGGCTGCGCGCGAGGTCCATGGGCGCAATGATTTCTAGATCGTCGCCGCCCTCCGGTAAATCGCCGTAATCTTCCTGAGGAGCCCGGCCGCCGTTACCGTTGCCGTTGACGTTCCCGTTCCGGTTGTCGTTGCGCGGTCCCCGGTTCGAACGATTCGAACGTCCGCCACCTTGTTGACCGCCGCCGCCTTGCTGGCCGCCCTGGTTACCGCCCTGACCGCCGCCCCGCGATTGATTCCCTAGATAGCCTCTCACAGGTTGCTATCCAAGAAAGCGGCGAGCTGCGACTTGGTGACGGCGCCGACTTTTTGCGCCTCGACCGTGCCGTTCTTGAACAGAATCAGCGTCGGGATGCCACGGATGTTGAATTTAGGAGGGGTCGCCGGATTGTCGTCGATGTTCAGCTTGGCGATCCGCAGCTTATCTTTGTACTGATCGGCAATTTCATCGAGGATGGGCGCGATCATTTTGCACGGGCCGCACCATTCGGCCCAAAAATCGAGCAGAACAGGCTTCTCGGATTTCAGCACGTCCTTATCGAACGTGGCGTCGCTGGTATGGACGATACTAGGGTTACTCACTGCGGATATACCTCCTTTTGGAGATTCGTTTGAAGTTTTTAGCGGGGTAGCGTGTGCGGAAGAAAAGCCCCATAAGCCTTACGCAAAGATGACGATGCGCGGCCGTTCGGGCACAATATAGAGCTATAGAAGTGTTGATTACCTTAAAGCGGTACCGATGATACGGTTGAGGGGAGCGGTAAGGCCGACTCCGGAATGACGGTATTGTTAACCGGTCGCTTACCATTTTGCAAGTTTCCGCACACCAAAAAGCGAAAATGTCAGACTCCCATCTCAGTCAGCTCACGTTCGAATCTCTCAACATCGCCGAATCGTTGAAGCGGGGTATCGCCGAACTGGGCTATACGCGCTGCACGCCGATCCAAGCGCAAACCCTGCCGGTGGCGCTCGCCGGACGGGACGTAGCCGGTCAGGCGCAAACCGGCACCGGCAAGACGGCGGCATTTCTCATCGCCCTATTCAATCGGCTGCTGACCGATCCGGGTGCCGAGAACCGCCCCTTGAACGCGCCGCGCGCCATCGTGATCGCGCCGACACGGGAACTTGCCGTGCAGATTCACTCGGATGCCGAGGGCATCGCAAAGTATGCAGGACTCAAGCTTGCCATCGTGTTCGGCGGAGTGGATTACGAAAAACAGCGCCGCATCCTCGAGGAAGGGGTCGACATCCTGGTGGGCACACCCGGTCGGATCATCGACTATTTCAAGCAGCAAGTGTTCGACCTGCGTCACATTCAGGTGGCTGTGATGGACGAGGCCGATCGAATGTTCGATTTGGGCTTCATCAAGGACATTCGCTTCATCTTGCGGCGTTTACCGCATCCTAACTTACGCCTCACCATGATGTTTTCCGCCACGCTGTCGCATCGTGTGATGGAGCTGGCGTACGAGCACATGAACAATCCCGAGCTGATCCGCATCGAACCGGACAAGATGACGGTCGATCGTGTCAAGCAGGTACTGTATTTTCCCGCCACCGAAGAGAAGATTCCGCTGCTGATGGGACTTTTGCGCCGCATAGATGCGCGCAGAACCATGGTCTTCGTCAACACCAAGCGCATCGCCGAGGTGCTCGAGCGCACGCTGACGGCGAATGGTTTCGTCGCCCAGGCCTTGTCCGGCGACGTACCGCAAAACAAGCGGCTGAAAATGATGCGTGATTTCCACGAAGGGGAGATCGCGGTGTTGATCGCCACCGATGTGGCCTCGCGCGGTCTGCACATCCCCGATGTCAGCCACGTGTTCAATTTCGATCTGCCGAACGATGCCGAGGACTACGTACACCGCATCGGCCGCACGGCGCGGGCCGGCACCGATGGCGATGCCATCAGTTTCGGCTGCGAGGAATACGCCATCTCGCTGCCGGACATCGAGCGCTACATCGGCCACCAGATTCCACGCGCCTCCATCGATACCGCCGACTTGGCCGCCGTCACCGCACCCCCGCCGGCGGAATGGCGCGAGCGCGCACCGCGCGCCGGTCAGGCGCGGGGCGGGCGACCCGGCGGTGGCGGCGGGCGACCGGTTCCCTCCTCCGGTCGTTCCGGGCCGCCGGGCCGCTCCGGCGGCAATCGTGGCTCCCCCACGCCGCGCCGCGCCGGTGTGGGCGCCGCGGGTGAATCGACGGGCGCGAGTGTCGCGAGCGGCGGCTCATCGACTGTCGGTACGGGTGCGGGTGCGGAAGGTGCCGGCGCGCCGGCGCCGGGAAGTGCCGCACGGCGTCGACGACGGCGCAACCGGGGCGGTGGCGGACCGGCCGGCGGCACGCCGAATCCCGGCGCTTCCAGTCCCGGCTAGGCCGGCGATCCCGGCCCGCTCAACTACAGTAAATCGGCGATGCGATCGACCGCGACGTAAGCGCCCGTTGCCTGTGGGGGCAGGCTGCTGTCGGGTCGACGGATGGCGCGCAGCCAGCCGATCCCGAATCGCCGTGCCGAATCCAGCACCGGCAAGCTATCGTCGACGAAGAGGGTCCGAGCGGCGACGAACGGCTCGGCCGCCTGCAAGCGCGGCCAAAACGCGGCGTCCTCCTTGGGAACGCGGAATGGGTGGGTCGAATAGCACGCATCGAAATAGGCCGTGACCCCCACCCGCGCAGTCTTGATGGCCAGCGTCACCGGATGAGAGTTGGTGACGAGCACGCAGCGCTTGCCGCTCGCCCGCAGTTTACGCAGAAACTCCTCCGCGCCCGGGAGGTACCCCACCTGGTCGTGCACTTCGCGCTTCAGGGTCGCGATGTCCAAGCGCAACTCCCGACTCCAATGATCGAGGCAGTACCACTGCATGGTCCCCTGCACCGACCTGAACTTGTGACTGATGAGCGACCAGGCTGTATCGGCCGTCATATCGTTGGCGAGGGCGTAACGGCTCGGTATCAATTCGCGCCAAAACCAATTATCGAACCGCAGATCGAGGAGCGTGCCATCCATGTCGAGCAGCACGGTATCGATGGCGGACCAGTCGAGCGGAGCGCCGGTCGATTCGTCAGCAGGGTCCATGTGCGTATGATACCAAGCGATGAAACCTCTTCCAGACCTTGCCGAAGCCCTGATGCCGACGATGGCTCAAGCCGGGACCGCGATCATGCACATCTATGACAGCGGTTTCACGGTGCAGCGCAAAGACGATAATTCACCGCTGACCTCCGCCGACCTCGAATCGCAGCGCATCATCTTGCAGGCTCTGACGCGCCTGACCCCCGACATTCCGGTACTGTCCGAAGAGTCGGCAAACGCGCCCTGGGCCGAACGCCGTCATTGGCCGGCATTGTGGGTGGTCGACCCCCTCGACGGCACCCGCGAATTCGTCAAACGCAACGGCGAATTTACCGTCAACATTGCCCTGGTGGTAGCCAATGAGGCAGTGCTCGGACTGGTCTCAGCTCCCGCCCAGGGGCTCTTGTACTGGGGCGGTAAGGATCTGGGTGCGTTCACCCGGCATCGCGGGCAGACTCAAAGCCGTATTCAGGTGTCGCCTCCCGGACGGCCGCTGCGGGTGGTGGGCAGCCGTTCGCATGCCAGTGCCGAGACGTCCCGCTATCTGGCGACGCTCGGTCCACATGAGCTGTCGGGAGTCGGGAGTTCACTGAAATTTTGTCTGATCGCCGAAGGCAAAGCCGATTTGTACCCGCGCTTCGGTCCTACCTCGGAATGGGATACCGCGGCGGGTCAAGCGTTATTGGAGGCGGCGGGCGGACAGGTGACGCGCCTCGACGGTCACCGACTGCGCTACAACTGCCGGGAAAGCCTGCTCAACGGGGACTTCTTGGCGTTCAACCACGCCCTGCCGCCGTCCGCTGCACCGCCGCCGTCCGCTTAGGCGTGACCCACGGCCTCGCACAGCTCCAGAGTGGCATCGAGCAACGTCGGGATGTCGAAAACGACTTCGTCCTCGGCCACCTGCAGCCGTGCCACTCCGGCCGCCGCGATCAGCGCCGCTGGCACGTGCAATTGATCGCGCTTTCGCGCGGAAGTCCACGTGCTCACGCGCGCATCGCCGAAGGCTCGGTTGAGCGCCGTCCAGCGTATCTGCGCGGCACGGGCCACCGCCGTATCGCCGCCCCACTGCGCGCGCGCGATCGCCGCCGGTTTGTCCGCCGCTTTACCGCTCGGCGAGGTCATCAAATCGTACACGTAGCGCACCATTTCGTCGGGATCGACCCGGACCGTCAAATCGGTTGTATTCATGCATTTGTCTATGGGGTGCGTTCAGCGGAAATCCAGGGCCTGAGGTGCGGTAAGCTGCGCGCCATGAATGACGACCTTCTATGGCTGGTGGCGTTGGCCGGCGGCCTCGGCGCGGCCTACAAGGTATGGCAGGTATCGCTCGATTCTCGCGAAGCGGCGAATGGCATCGCCAAGGACACCTGCACGAGCGCCGGGGTGCAATTGCTGGATGGCACGGTTGCGTTTGGCGGCTACCGGCTGAACCGCGATGCGCGCGGCCGACGCCGCCTGTTGCGAACCTACACCTTCGATTACACCGCGGACGGCTTCGAACGCGCGCAGGGCTTCGTCGTACTCGACGGGCGGCGGCTCGAGTCCGTGGGGCTCGCGAGCCTCTCGTGAGCGAGGATCTCATCATCGACTTGCATACCCATTCGAACCGGTCGGACGGCGTCCTCGCGCCGGCAGAGCTGGTAGGTCGGGCGGCTAGCGCGGGCGTCGGCGTCCTGGCATTGACCGATCACGACACCACGGCAGGCTTGGATGACGCGGCGGCCGCGGCGACGGCCGCGGGCATCCGCCTGGTGCCGGGGGTGGAGATTTCGGCATCCTGGCGCGCGCAAGCCATTCATGTCCTGGGCTTGTGGATCGATCCCGCCGCACCGTCCTTGATCGCGCAGCTGGCCGCGCAGGCCGCGCGTCGACATACCCGCATGGGGAAGATTTGCGCCCGGCTGACCCAACTGGGTCTGCCCGGCGACGAGCTGTTGGCGGCGGTGACGGCCCTGCCGGGATTGCCGACCCGCGCGCACCTGGCTCAAGCCATGGTTGCCGGGGGCCACGTCGGCCGCGCCGACGCCGCCTTTCGTCAATACCTCGGTAAGGGTAAGGCGGCCCACTTCGCCGCCGAATGGCCGCCGCTGGCGCAGATCATTGCCTGGATCAAGGACGCGGGCGGCGTGGCCGCCCTCGCCCATCCCGCCCGTTATGCCTTGTCAGCGGGCGCCCGGCGCCAGTTGTTGACCGAATTCGCGGCGGCCGGCGGCACCGCGCTCGAAGTCGTCACCGGCGGCAACGGCGCGCAGCACGTCGAAGCATCAGCCATGCTGGCCATCCGGTACGGGCTGGCAGGCTCGGTGGGCTCCGACTTTCACGATCCTCGACATACGTGGAATCCCCTGGGGAGGTCCCTTAAGCTGCCAGCCGGCGTGGTCCCGGTGTGGCAGGGCCATGGGTTATCCACATGAGCGACGAAGAAACCAACGTCAATACCAACTTGTTCAAGAACATCGAACGTCTGCGGCAGCTGCGCATCGAGCACCGCGATCTGGACGATGTCATCGCACGACTCAGCATGGATTTCCGAGTCGATGAGTTGCAGATGAAGCGCTTGAAAAAACGCAAGCTCATGCTCAAGGATCAAATCACCCGCTTGGAAAGTCAGTTGATTCCGGATCTCAACGCGTGATGGAATTTTGGCGTCGCATCGAAGGCTTCTTCGATATTCTGCTGACGCGCAACGTGATGACGGAGATCGCGGCGGTCACGGTCTGCCTGTGGGTCGGCTGGTTTCTCGGCGCCACGCTGCGCAACCGCTACCAGCGTCGCGGCATCTTCATGCCGACGGCTCTGAGCTGGAGGTACCTCGTCTCGCAAGGCTTCATCGTGGTGGCGCCCGTGGTGGTGGCGCTGTTGTTGGTGATGTCCGCACACGGGTTGCTGTTCGCCGCGCATTTCGACGTCACCATCATGGATGCCGCCACCCGTCTGATCGGCGCCTACGTCATCGTGCGCGCGGGCGTGTTTTTGTTCGCCGCCAGTCTCGGCAATAAATCGTGGATGCAGAACTGGGAAACCCGGCTGTCCGTTGCACTGTGGCTCATCATCGCGGCGCAATACCTCGACTGGCTCGGACCCATCATCAGCGTGCTCGACAGCGTGGGCATCGCCGCCGGCAAGACCCGCATCACGGTCTGGTCCATATTGAAGCTGCTGTTCACCTTGACGCTGTTCGTTCTGGTGGCCGCTTGGATCAGCCGGTGGGTCGATCGCCGCTTGAAGCGGTTGAGCACGCTCGCGCCCTCGACCCGCATCGGCATCGCAAAATTCGCCAACGCCTTTCTGATCGGCCTCAGCATCCTGATGGGGCTGAATGCGGCCGGCGTCGATCTGACCGCGTTGACCGTGTTGACCGGCGCCATCGGCTTAGGCCTGGGCTTCGGCCTGCAATCCATCGCCGCCAACTTCGTCAGCGGCTTCGTCCTGCTGTTGGACCGCTCGATCAAGCCCGGCGACGTCATCAGCTTGTCGGGGCAATCGGGAACCTCCACCGACAACTTCGGCTGGGTGCAAGAACTGCGCGGCCGCTATGTCGTCGTGCGCGATCGCGACGGCGTGGAGATGTTGGTACCCAATCAACAACTGATCGCCAATGCCGTCATCAATTGGAGTTACACCGATCCGCGCATCCGCCTCAAGCTGCCGATCCGCGTGAGCTACCGTGACGATCCGGAAGCGGCGCTGCAGCTGCTGCTGCAGGCTTGCGACGGCCATCGACGCGTTCTGCGCGATCCTCAGCCGGTGTCGCGACTCATGCATTTCAGCGACAGCGGCATCGAGCTCGAACTGCGCTTTTGGATATCGGACCCTCAGGATGGCGTCAACAACGTCCGCTCCGACGTGAATCGAGCGATCTGGCGCTTGTTCAAGGAGCACCGGATCACCATCCCCGTCGCGCAGCACGAGGTTCGGCTGCACAATGCGCTTGCGGATCTCGACTGACGAACGTGCCTCTCGTCATCACGCCGGAGGTCGCGATTCCCGATGAGGAATTGGAGTGGAAATTCATACGCTCGTCGGGCCCGGGGGGTCAGAACGTCAACAAGGTCGCGAGCGCCGCTCAGCTGCGCTTCATGCTGCCGCAGAACACCAGCATTCCGGTCGCCGCCAGAAATCGGCTCAGGCGGCTCGCCGGCCAGAAAATCAACGACGACGGCACCATTCTCATCAACGCGCGCAGCGAGCGCAGCCAGGAGCAGAACCGGCGCGACGCGCTTGAGCGGCTCGCCGAACTGGTGCGCGCCGCGCTGATCGAACCTAAGATCCGCAAGAAGACCCGGCCCACCAAAGCCTCCAAGGAGCGCCGCATGGATTCCAAGAAACGGCGCGGCAGCACCAAACAGGGCCGCGGCACGCAGAGCTGGGATTGAGGCGACCGCGCTCGCCACGAGCCTGCGCTACTGGCCCGACGTCACCTGCAGGATGCTGTGCCGGATCTGCTCCGACAACACGAGTTGGGCGTCGGCGGCCACTCCTAAGAGAAGTTCGCCGAATTCCAGCTGTCCTTGCGCCGACGTCCGCACCACGTCCCGGCGGCACAGCAAGTCGATGAAGTTACGGAACAGGCTCTTGTCGAAAAATTCCGGCGAGTCGAGGCCGTACAGCACCGACAGGCGTTGCGCCATCAACGTGCAGCGTTCTTCCAACGCCGCCTGGCCGATGGCGCCCGAACCGGCTTGGAGCAGCAGCGCGACGACGAGATAGTAGCGCTCCAAGGTCTGCAGCGTGGCCTGCGCGAGCAAGGACAAACCGATGGACTCGACCGCGGCCGGGGCGGGCCGGTGCCATTCGCCACGGTCGGCATCCGTCGTCAAGAGATGCAGCTCGGCGAACGTCACGAGCAGACCGTCCACCACCGCACCGAGTTGCGTTTCCTCCCAGCGCAGGAACAACTCGGCGGCAATGTACGGATAAACGCGGCCCACCAGACGGCGTAGATCCGCCGTGCGCATGCTTGCGTTGCCGATGAAACAGCAGGCGATCAAGGACGGCAGCGCGAACAGATGCAGGATGTTGTTGCGGTAATACGTGGCCAGCACCGCGTTCTCGGCGTTCATGCGCATGAGGTCCCCGAGCGGATGGTGTTGCCGTTCGAGCATGCCCATGCTGACCACGTAACGAATCATCGCCGCACCGTCCGCGGTGGTCACCGTCACCAGCGGCGCATAAGGCGCGCGCTGCAACAATTCCCGATACAACTCGACCTGGCTGACGAGCACCGCCTCCGGCAGCGCCTGGCGCGGCGTCGCGAGTACCGCCATGGCGACCAAATTGACGGGCGTGACCGCTGCGGCGGCGTTGATCCCAGTGGCGATCGAGACCGCGAGTTCGTCGATGACGGCGGTCATCCACGGCTCCCGCGCGCCCGTGCCGGAAGGTACCCAGCCACGCCACTGTGGGTTGTGTCGTTGCAACACGTGCTCTAGAGCGATGGGCTGTCCCAGATTGACGTGCACCTGACCGAATTTACTGCGCAACACCGCGACCGACGCGCGCAAAAATCCGAGCACGCTTTCCTTTTCTTTCGGCCGGCCCGACAGCTCGCCGATGTACGTCCGGCCCTCGGCGATCCGCTCGTAGCCGAAATACACGGGCATGAACACCACGGGCCGCTTCGGATCGCGCAGGAAGCTGCGCAAGGTCATCGACAACATACCCGTGCGCGGCGCCTGCAGGCGCCCGGTGCGGCTGCGCCCGCCCTCGACGAAGTATTCGAGCGGATGGCCACGCGCCATCATGAAGCCCAGATACTGGGTGAACACCACGGCATACAGCGCGTCGCCCTTGAAGCTGCGGCGCAAGAAAAACGCGCCGCCTTTGCGCAGGAAGCGCCCGATCACCGGCATGTTGAGATTGACTCCGGCGGCAACATGCGGCACCGCGAAACCTTTGCGATAAATCACATAGGACAGCAACAGATAATCCATGTGGCTGCGATGGCAGGGCACGTAGATGATCTCCGCGCCGTCGCCTAGCTCGCTGAGATTCTCGACATGTTCGAATTCGACGCCGTCGTACAGCCAGTTCCACAACCAGCCGAGCGCCACCGCCATGAAGGTGATGAAAGCGGGCGAGTAATTGGCGGCGATTTCCACGGCATGCCGCCGCGCGGCCTGCAGCGCCGCACGGCGTTTCACCGGACGCCCCGCGGCCGCTCGCGACTGCATCTCGTCACGCACGGCGGCGCGTACCACCTGAGTTTTCACGATCTGCGCCACCAAGGTGCGCCGGTGCGAAAGATCCGGCCCGATGGTCGAGACCCGTTGAGCACGCAGGCCGGCCCGCAGCACCCGCAGGATGCGGCGCACGCCGCGCGGTGCGCTCAGCCCCTCTTCCAATACCTCCCGCAAACGTTGCGGCGCGCCGAAGTACACCAGCGTCGCACGGCCATTGACGATCACCTTGAGCAATTTGCGGATGCGTCCCGCGAGCAGCCAATCCTCCGTGAACGGCAGGCGCCACAAACTCGCTTCTTTGTGCGGTGCCCGACCCCAGTAGATCGCCACCGGCACCAAGTCGACGTCGAAGGTGGGGTCCGCGGCGGCGGCCTCGACCAACTGCTCCAGATAGCGCGGCGCGTGCGCCACCACACTCTGCTCGAACAGCCGCGGACGCCGGAACAGGGTGAAATACGCTCGGCCGGGGTCCGGCACCTGCAATCCGCGGCACGCCATGTTGAGTATCGCGAGATCCGTCAGGCTCTCGTGCTCCAGGACGTAGCAGACCGGGCGGGCACAGGCGGCGATCACCTCGGCGGCGTCATCGGGCTTGATGGTGATGCGCACCCACCGCCGCAAAGCCCGGCGCACGCTCCAATGCCAGGCATGGCGCACACCATCGAAAATTGTCATGTAGAAAACTCGGGCGATTACGGAGGAGAGCCGTCGGCGCGCTCCGCGCCATCGCCGCGTTCTTCCCCATCGACCGCGCGGCGCGTCTCGTCCGTGTTTCGATCGACGGTTTTTTGCACGTCGCGCGCATTCTTGAGCTGCTGAGTCAGCGGATCGAACACCGTGGCCGGCGGCGGCGCGGACGTCTCCGGCCCCGCCGTAGCCTGGCGAGAAGCCGTCGCATCGTGGTGCGAAGAACAGCCCGAAATGAACGAAAGCGCTGCCGCAACGGTCAACATCTTCAGCATAAAGTGCCACCCAGTAACCGCCAGCCCGCGGAGGCCTTGAGTGTACAATCCTCGGCAACCAGCAGTCACTCGGAGTTCGTGAATGATTCGATTCTTAGGATTGATGGCCTTGGTGTTGACGGCGAATGTCTATGCAGCGGATGCCGTCGACATCGATACGGCGGCGAAGATCTATCAAGCCGCGGCATTGCGCGAACAGGTGCGTGCGTCGCTGCCGGCGATGCCCGAACACATCCGTCAGTTGTTCTCCACCGACGACTCCGCAAAATTATCCGAACCGCAACTCGCCGCGGTCAATGCGGCAGCGCTGCGCGGGTTTCGCATCGACGTGTTCGAAGCGCCGGCCCTGCGGGCGTTGGCGGACCACCTCGACGATGCTACCGTCGTCAAGACCGACGCCTTCCTGGCGAGCGATCTGGGACGACGGATGGTCGCGGCCGACGTGGCCCTCGCGAATTTCGGCGAAGCTAATATCGACAAGGTGATGAGCGGCGAGATTTCGGCGCCCTCCACCCCGAAACGCGATGCTCTAGTCGAGCGCCTGGAACGCGCCACCCACGCCACGGAGTCGACCGTACAGATTTTTTTGAGCATGGGGCAAGCGGTGGCCGTCGGCACGGCGGTGGGATCCGGCATGGATACCGCCGGCGTCGAGGAGCGCGCGCGCAAATCGGGCGAAGCCAGTCGCGCGGGACTGGAGGACAACATGCGGCAACCCATGCGCCGTTTTTTAGCTTACGGCTATCGCGAGTTGAGCGACTCGGAGCTCACGCATATCGTCGCCTTCATGGAATCGACGTCGGGCAAGCGCTACGCCGTCGCTTATAACGCTTCGATGGGCGCCGGCTACGATGCCATGGGTCGGCGCACCGGCGAACAGCTCGGCGAGAGCTTACGCGAGTTGGCGCAGGCCCAACTGATGCCGGCGCAACAGGATCTGCCGCCCGCGAGCATTCAAGCGCCGCCGGCGTCACCGCACGGCTCGCCGCCGAACCCCCAATCGAGGCCTTAACGGCGACCGATCAGGAACGCGCGCAGCAGCAGACAGATGACCTCGATGCGATCCTCCAACCGGTGGTCCGAGTCGAGAACATGCAGCGCGGCACCGTGTTCACGGGCCCAACGGATGCTGTTGTCGACCGGGACGATAGTGTCGTGCCAGCCGTGCACGATCTCCGTCGGACAGCCGACTTCCTGCGGCGTGTAGGCCTCGAAGCCGGGCATGTAGAACGCCGGCGCGAGGAGGAACAAACCCCGGGGCTTGAGCTGCGCCGCGGCGGCGCCGGCGACGTGCCCGCCCATGCTCGAACCCACCAGCACCAAGGCATCCTCGAGTCCGGCGCTCGAATCGACGAGTTTTTCGACACGAGCGCTCGGATCGTCGATTCCCCGGTAATCGACCGATACGACGTTTGACCCCAGGTCGCTGGCCACGGCGGCCATGGCGGTGATCTTGGCGCCCCACGGTCCGCTCTCCTTGCCGTGCGAGAACACCACCGTGGTCATGTGAGCTGCGTCGCCAGACTGTCGACCCACTCGAGTTCCTGCGGACTGTACTGCGCCGAATTCAGTCGGTTGAGGCTCACCGCCGTGATCCTGCTACCGGCCGGCGAATGCGCGATGCGAAAACCGTGAAACTCGCCGCGGCGCTCGGCGGCGAAACCGATCACGAGGTGGAATTCGTTCGCGGCCGCCGTCTGCGCCGTGTTCACACGGCTGTCGCATATCGCGAAATAAGACTCTGCCGGCGAACGCTCGCCAAACGCACCGGCCTCGTGCAATCCTTCGAAGAAATTGATGACCTGCGTCTCGGCACGCAGCGCAACCAATCCTGTGCGTGCCGCGATCGAGGCGGCGAACTCGCTCCGGATCACCCAGCGGGTACCACGTTCCACACAATTCAAAATGAACAGCGCCAAGCGGCGCGCGGCCAGATGTTGCCAGTCCGACGCGCCCGCGCTGCCGGCCGCCAAGGTCCGCGGCTGCACGCCGATGCGCGCCGCCGAGCGCACGGCCTGCAGGGTATTGACGCTCTGCGCCGCGAGGCGCATCCGCTTGTCTTCGCCGACCAGACAGCCCGGTCGGCAACCGGGCCGCAGTACCGCGCCGTCGGGTTTCGCAGCCCCCCAGACGGGAGCCGCCTCGTCGAGCCGAGCCAACATGCCGGCCACCGCGCCGCACGGCGCAAACGATTCGAACTTCCCGCGCAGTTTGTCGAGCACGAGCACGTGCGGAAAATACATGAAGGCGTTTTCGCTCGAGAAATCCCATTCGCGCTTGCCGCGCAATGCCTCCTCCGCGGTTTGCCAACTAGACGGCGGGTCGACGATGAGCAACGCGCGCCGATCTTTGCAATACCGCGCGGCCACCAACAGGGTGGTCAAACCGACATCCTGGTCGCGCGACAGCGGCGGAATACACAGCAGATTGAACGGCTCGCCGGTCTCCAGAGCGAACAGGCCCGTCGCCTCGAGCCGCGAACCGATGACATCATAATCGGTGAGAGGCGCCCCATCATCGCCGTCGCCGCTCGAGCTGACGTAGCGTGTTGCCAGGCCGCTCGCCACGTCCAGAGTGCGCTCGGGTCGTTCGGCCGGCAGTTCACCGTCCAGCTGAACCAACTCCGATTCGGCCAACAAGGCGGCGACCGACCGGCTCGACTCCGGCAACATGGACATGCGCAAAAAGATTTCCTGATCCTCGACCTGCGCGGTGTTGGCCGCGCGCACGCGCTGCACCGTCAGATTGAAATCCGTCGAGTTGTCGTTGGCCAGATTGTCGTAGTCGACGCTCGCGCGGAGAAACTCCCGCGTACCCGGACGCAACGCGCGGAGCCGCAAACCACCGCCGCCGCCATCGCCGCCGGCCCGCAGGGTCAAGGTGGCCGAGCGGGCGCCATTGACCACCCGCACGATGAGCGCTTCGCGGCCGCCGTTGTCGAAGAACTGTTCCACTGCATAACCGAGCGTGCTCGGTTGCCAGAGGCCGCCGAATATGTCGTGAAACTGCGCGAAATTCGTCAGGAAGATCGGGCGGTTTACGGGACCGCGTAGCGTGCGGCCGACGAAGGCCGAGCGCGCCGTGCCCAGCCGTGCGATCTGCGCAATCTCCGCGGTGTCCGGTTCGGCATTCCGACTTGCATCGATCTGAAATCCCAAGCTGCTCGGCGTCACTCAAGAACTCCCCTCCGCAACCTTCCGTTGGACTGTAGCACAGGAAGTCGGCAACTCATGCCCTGGTCAGCCCGAGAAGTATGCGACCTCGCGACGTTTGAACAAGGGCACCAGCACGAGGCCGGTCAGGAAGCCGCCGATGTGCGCGCGAAACGCCACGCTCGAACCGCCGTCATGCGCCGCGAGATCGCTCAGCAGTTGTACGGCGAACCACAGCAACAGCAGCAGCATCGCCGGCAGTCGCAGCGTGGTGAAGAAAAACGGCAGCAGCACCAGCGTGAGCACCCGCGCACGCGGGAATAACAGGAGATACGCACCGAGAACGCCGGAGATCGCGCCGCTCGCACCGACGATGGGGTAGGCGGAGTGCGGCTGCGACAAGGCCTGCGCAAAAGTCGCGGCCGTTCCGCACACCAGGTAGAAGACGAAATACCGCATGTGGCCCATGGACTCTTCGACGTTGTCGCCGTAGATCCAGAGGAACAGCATGTTACCGAGCAGATGCAGCCAACCTCCGTGCAAAAACAGGGCCGTCAACGGTGCCGCGTAGCGCGGCATCCACTGCAAGTCGGCGGGCAGTCGCGCGTCGGTCAACAACACCGCGGGAATGGCCCCGAGCGCGTCCACCGCGCGCCGAGCGTCGCCGCTATCCAACGACCGCTGCCACAAAAAAACTGCGCCGCAAGCGACGATCAGCGAAATCGTGACGTACGGCTTACGAGCGGACGGCGTGTCATCCTTCAGCGGGATCATCGGGACCTTTGTCTGCGGGGAGAACCTCGTGCTCGCGCCGACGGCGTTCGAGTTCGAGGCGATCCTGTTCTGCGGCGCTCTCTTTGCGCGCAATCTCGTCGAGCATCACTTTCATCCATTCGCTACTCATCGGTTTCCTCGGCGGGCGGATTGACTATGGCATCGATGGCGGAGGCCGTTTCGGGGTGGTATCCGGGACGCGCAAGCGCGTAAACGCGCTTGGCCTGCACGGCGCCCGCGGGTGTTTTCATCAACTCCTGATAAAGCGGTGCGATGAGTTTGCGCCGCCCGATCGTCTCCAGGTACTCCTCGAGACGCGCATAGCTCGGCTGATATTGGTTACGGATCACCAACAGAAACCAACTGTGCCCGATCTCGGCGTTCGCCGTGCGCGTGAAGGCGAACGTACGCTCCAGCTCCGCCATCTGTGCCGTGCGCAGCGGCGCCGGCATGTTGTCCAAGAAATACAGCCATTGCTGCGCCAGCCATCCCGCCGTATCCAGCTTGAGCTGCTTCGGCGGGGTCTGACCGGCAAGCCAGGCCGTGCGCACCAGATCCACCGGCGCAAACTCGCTCGAGGTCGGCAGCACGGCGTCCGGCGGCAGACCCGGTTGGGTCACCCAGGCCATGACTTGCTCGCGCGTCACGCGACCCGGATAGCGGTCCAGCAGATTCTGCTGCAGATACGTCAGAAATTGTTCGGTGGTGATGCTCTTGAAGGCGAAGTGATCGAAATACCCGCGCAGGAATTCATCGAAGTGTTCGCGCCCGACACGGGCCTCCAGATAGGTCAGGAATAAACGACCTTTCTCGTAGGGCACCTCGCTGAACACCGCGCCGGGGTCTCGGCCGCGCAGGTCGATGGCCAAAATTTGATCGGCGGGCTTCAGGCGGGTGAGGTCCGCTTCGAGCGACTGCAATCCCAGCACCCGCTCCATCATCTCGCGCGGCTCGCCGTATACCGCGTTCATGATGCGGCTTTCCAGATAATCGGTGAACCCTTCATTCAGCCACAGATCGCGCCACGTCGCGTTACTGACGAGATTGCCCGACCAGGAATGCGCCAGTTCATGGGCGATGACCGAAACCAGACTCTTGTCCCCCGCGATCACCGTCGGCGTGATGAACGACAGGCGCGGATTTTCCATGCCGCCGATCGGAAAGCTCGGTGGCAGCACGAGGATGTCATAGCGATCCCACCGATACGGACCGAACAGTTTCTCGCTGGTCTCGATCATCGCCTCGGTGTCGGCGAATTCCTTGGCTGCCGCATCGAGTACCGATTTTTCCGCATACACCCCGGTGCGCGGTCCGGTGGCCTTGAAGCGTAAATCACCGACGGCCAGCGCGATCAAGTAGGACGGCACGGCCTCCGGCATGTCGAATTTATACACCCCGTTATGTGGTGCCTGCGGGTCGTTCTTGGCGCTCATGACCGCGATGACGTCGCGCGTCGTGTGGATGGTGGCCGTATAGGTCACGCGTACCTGGGGCGTATCCTGCAGCGGTATCCAGCTGCGCGCGCCGATCGGCTCGGACTGCGTGAAGAAGAACCACTTGCGCTTGTTGGCCGTCTGCTTGGCCGTCAGCCACTGCAGCGCGGGTGCCGTCGGGGAGCTTTCATAATCGATCCGCACCAATAACGTCGCATGCTTGGACGGCGGCACGTCGATGACCAGCGCCTGGCCCAGAATCGGATCTTTCTTCTCGAAATGAAACGGCCGGCTCACCCACGTGGTTTCGCTGTCGGAGGTGGCGCCAAGCACGTCTTGCGCCTTGACGGTGACGTCGCTCACGGCCAGATCGCGGGTGTCGAGTATCAATTGCGTCGCGTTCGGATCGAGGCGCTTGATCTTGAGCGCGACCACGCCGCGCACGGTCTTGAAAAAGGGATCGACCCGCAAATCGAGTTCCAGATGCGTCACGCGAAACGCATCGACGTTGGCAAAAGAGTGGTAATCGAGCCCCGATTGCAAAGGTGCCAAATCGTCGCCGAGCGTGCT
>CAZZXZ010000041.1:0-24542 GCA_964658135.1 uncultured Acetobacteraceae bacterium
CGCCTGCACCTCCGTCGCCGCCGTCTGCGC
The DNA here is from genome assembly GCA_964658135.1 of uncultured Acetobacteraceae bacterium. Taxonomy (GTDB): domain Bacteria; phylum Pseudomonadota; class Gammaproteobacteria; order Steroidobacterales; family Steroidobacteraceae; genus Bog-1198. Next base: position 31 of record CAZZXZ010000041.1, read on the forward strand.
CGGTGCCTCCCGCGCCTCCGGTCCGTTGAGTGTTCGGCTGACCACAGGTTTCAATCGTTACTCCCTCATTATTTATTTTATCTGGAGAATTTTCCCATGCCACATCATGCAAAATCAGAAACCCTCAAGGGCGACCTGCAACGCCTCCTCTTCAGCCCGAAAGGCGGTATCGAAGGTCTGCTGCTCACGCAAGGATCGAAGTCGCTGCAAGTCTCGATGGAGCACGGCACCGCGGACTTTCGCGCGCTGGCCGACGCGGTTGGCAAACCCATCGAAGTCACGGCGTCGGCTGATCATTCGCCGAAGACGAAACAGGCCGTGCATCCCGTCTACAAACTGGAACTCATCACGAAGATTGCAGGTAAGGCAATGAAACCCAACGGCGCCGAACATCCTATCAACGGCGTGGTGGCGACCATCCACTATGCCAAACACGGCGAGCCCAACGGCGTCATCCTCGAGTCGGGCGAATTCATTCATACGCGTCCCGCCGGAATGAAAAAACTCAAGCTCGACGTGGGATCGAAAGTCGTGGCGCATGGCGAGACGCGCATGACGGTACTCGGCACGCCTCTGATCGAAGCGCAAGAAGTCAATCAAGTGACGCTCGATTGAATGGACCGCTCGGCGGTACCAGTTGGGCCCCGGCATGCGTCGACACGCAGCCTCCGGGGTCTCGACTGGTTGAATTTCTTTCTTGCCGACGTGCAAAGCGGCGTCGGTCCATTTTTGGCCATCTATCTCGCAGGTTCGGGATGGAACGAGCAGACCGTCGGGCTTGCGCTGACGGGCGGTGGCATTGCCGGCATCATCGCGCAGACACCCGCCGGTGCCTTGGCGGATCATATGCGTTCCAAACGCGCATTGATCGCGGCAGCGGTTGTCGCGCTCGCGGCCGGCGCGTTGCTGATCGCCCTCTACCCATCCTTCTGGTCGGTGATGACGGCGCAAACGTTGATCGGTGTGAGTTCCAGCGTGTTTGGGCCTACGGTGGTGGCGCTGTCGCTCGGTCTGGTCGGTCGACAACACTTCGACCGGCGACAGGGGCGTAATCAAACCTTCAATTCCGCGGGCAATGTCGTCGCGGCGGTGTCCATGGGTCTCATCGGGTATTTCATTGCCGATCGGGGAATCTTCTTCTTCGTCGTAGCTTTCACAATCCCGACGCTGTGGGCATTGAGCCGCGTGCAGGCGAGCGAAATAGACTACGAAACGGCGCGGGGCGCGCAAGACGCTGCTCGGTCGACACGGTCCTCGAGGGCAATACAGTCCTCAAGCATGGCACCGCTCTGGAAGGACCGCCGCCTGGCTATTTTTTTAATGTGCGCCGTCTTGTTTCACTTCGCCAACGCCGCGATGTTGCCGCTCTTGGGCGAGATGCTCAGCAAGGGGCACGGCCGCGCCTCGATGATGTTCATGTCGGCCTGCGTCATTACCACCCAGCTCGTGGTCACGCTGCTCGCGTCCTGGTCGGGTATCAAGGCCCGACAGTGGGGTCGCAAGCCGCTCTTGTTGATGGCGTTCGGTGTGTTGCCGCTACGCGGAATCCTGTACACCGTGACCGACACGGCGTCCTGGCTGGTGGCGATTCAAGTTCTCGACGGCATCGGCGCCGCCATTTTTGGCGTGGTGTCGGTGCTGGTCATCGCCGATCTGACGCGCGGGACCGGACGCTTCAATTTAACCCTAGGGTTCGTCACGACCGCGGTCGGCATCGGCGCCGCCTTGAGTCAATCGATAGCGGGCGGGATCGTTCATCGATTCGGCTACGATGCGGGCTTTCTATTTCTGGCGGCCGTAGCCGCGGTGGCCTTCGTGCTGCTGTGGCTGGCGATGCCGGAAACTCGCGCCGACAACAAAATTCTATCGGGGGAACGCGAGTCGTTTCAATATTGAATAAGGTGCGTTGACAGGCAAATAGACCGGCACGAGCGTCTCACAGGTCTTTCGACACCGGCGCTATAGAAAAAAATTCGCGTTTAGCCGCGTGCGGTGTGACGAACAACGTGCGCAGTTTGAAGCCGTTGTATAAAACGCTGCCGTCGTGTGTGACGAAATGCTTTGCATTGCAAAGCTCATGAACTTATGCTTCTCTAGTGGAGCGGGACCGAGCAGCCCGCATTGCCGAGAAATGCGGGAAGCGGAGGACTTGTTAAAATTAAAAAAGGGTATGGGTATGCCCCATGCGATAGCGTGGCGTAGGGGCATCGCGTTGCCGGTAGCCTGTGCCGCGCAAGGTGGGGCGATCGATCCCGAAATTCGGCACGTCAGTGATACCGCTCTTTGGGTGGCTAGCTTTAGAACCCAAGAAGGACAGCGCCCGGACGCCGCCTTTGCCGATCCGTTAGCCTCTATGTTGGCGGGTGAGCGAGGTCATGCGATTGCACGCTCGATTTCGCGCGCGGCCATGGTCGAATGGTCGACGCTCGTTCGTACCTCGGCCATCGATCGACTCATCGGTGAGGCGCTCATCGATGGCGTCGACACGGTCTTGAACCTTGGCGCCGGACTCGACACTCGCCCTTATCGAATGACGCTGCCGACCTCTCTGCGATGGGTCGAGCTGGATTTCCCCAACATCGTCGAATTGAAGGACGCCAAACTCGACGGATATTCGCCGGTTTGCCGGCTTGAACGCATCGGCCTCGACCTCCTCGATCGCCCGACCCGCACACAAGTCTTCGCCCGTTACGCGGCCACATCGAAGAATACGCTGGTGATCACCGAAGGAGTCCTACCGTATTTCTCGGTACATGACGTTGCGACACTCGCGCGAGACTTGCATGCCACGCGTTCTATCCGCTACTGGATCCAGGATTTCGATAATGCCGGTAGGCGCGGTTTACCGAGGGGATGGGAGCAGAAGCTCAAAGCTGCGCCGTTTCTTTTTGACGTCAAGGACTGGTTCGCATTCTTTGGACACTATGCATGGCGATCTCATGACGTCATTACGAGCCTCGAGGAGTCGCAGCGAATCAACCGACCCTACCCGCTCGACTTCCCGCACGGCCTCATTCTGCGCGCACTCCCCGAAGCGATGCGCCAGAGGATATTGAGTTTGAGCGGCGCGGTATTGATGAAAAATGTGTCGCCCCGGGATATGCCGTTTTGAGTGACTCAAACATGCGGCGGCTCCGATGAATTCGATTCGGCCTACGGCCGCGTCGTGCAAACGATCGTTGGGACTTATGCGGATCGTGGGCACCGACTTTAAAGGAGATCTTCGCCCACAGGTTTACCGCAGACGAGCGTCAGTTCTTTGAGGAATTGGTTCGACCGACCGTGGAGTCCGGCAAAAATATCACCACTGAGCGAGCGGTGTATTTGCAAGCGCAGAAGGCATGTTGATGAGCCGCTTTCCTAAGTTACTGCTACTGTCATGCACGCTCGCGTCGAGTCCGGCACTCGCGGGGTTCGATCATGAATTGCCGCTCGACCAAAACGGCATCTGGGCGCGCCGATATCAGACGGGACTGGAGAACGGGGTCATCGTTTTAGAATTGGCGGGAAGTTTGTGGTTCGGCAACGATAACGAGCTAGGTCATACCTTCTGGCAGACGATCGATGCCTCGGCCATCTCGGGAATTGGCGCGGTGGTGATGAAGAGATCGTTTGGCCGGGCGCGTCCCTATCAAGGTAACGATCCCAACGCCTGGTTCAAGGGCAGTGGTTATCAGAGCTTTCCAAGCGGCGAAGTCACCCTGCAGGCGAGTTTCGTCACGCCATTCATAGCAAATTACGGCCGGCAAGATCCGTGGATTTGGGCTCTCGAAATCCTCCCGGTATACGACGCCTTCGCGCGCATGAAGAGTCAGGCGCATTGGCAGTCAGATGTCATCGCCGGCTGGGTCTTGGGGACGGGCGTAGGCTATTGGAGCACCACCCGCGCCCTACCGCTGTCGGTGGAATTTTTGCCGGGGGGCTTATCGGTGGGTTTTTCGAAGCGTTTTTAGCCGGCGGAGTAGGCACGGACGCTATTTGTTTATGATCGATCTAGCTAAGCCCTAGCTAAGCCACGCTGTCTTGCGGATGCACCTCGACCGTGATGTGCGAGAGGCCCTCGAAGCCGCGCAGAATCGAGTGATAGAACGCGGGATTGCGTCGCGCGACGTCGGTCACCACCGAGACCACCGCGCCAAAGTGGCCCGGACCCAGACGCCAGACGTGAAGATCGACGAGCGTATCGCCCGCATCGTCCACCGCCGAGCGGATCCTCTTCTCGATCGTGTCGCTCGGACTGACGTCCAAAAGAATCGCACCCGTATCGCGTATCAGACCGTAGGACCAATTCGCAATCACGAACGCACCGACGATGCCCGCCAGCGGGTCCATCCAGAGCCAGCCGAACGTCTTCGTGAGGAGTAGTCCTATGATGGCGAGCACGGACACCGCGGCATCGGCAATCACATGGACGTAGGCGGCACGCATGTTGTGATCGCGCGAATCGACCCCCGCACCGTGATCGTGGGCATGCTCTTCGAACTCGACCTCGTGCTCGATGCCGGCAATGTCGACGAGCGCCTTGAAAGCATGCGGTTCGGGTATGTCCCTCGTGGACTCGAGGTAATCACCTCGATCCACGAAGTCGAAGGTCTGCCGTAGCCCGCCGGGGCGCACCGTCGTCACCTTGACGGCGTCGCTGCGGAACATCGCGCAGCCGCTTTGTGGGGTCAAACGAAACACTGGCGGAACGCCCTCTTCGAAGACGGCCAGCGCCAACGGCCCCGCGGCGCTTTGAATGAGCTTGACCTCCTCGGCATGCTCATGACCGTCATGCTCATGCCCTTCGTGCCCGTGCGAATGGCCATGCGAATGACCATGGTGATGATCATCGCCGCTCAGCAGCCACGCGCTCGCAATGTTCACCATGAGACCGACGACGGCGATGGGGATGGCCTCGGTGAACCGGATGGGCACCGGGGCGAGGAAACGGGTGATGGCCTCGTAACCGATCAGCAGCGCGATCATGGCCAGAATCACCGCGCTGGTGAAACCGGCAAGATCGCCGAGCTTGCCCGTGCCGAAAACGAACCGGCGATTTCGCGCATGTTTGCGGGCATACCAATAGGCCAACGCGGCGATCAACATCGCGCTGGCATGCGTCGACATATGCAGGCCGTCGGCAACCAATGCCAGCGAGCCGAACAAGCTGCCCCCCACGATCTCAACGGCCATCATGAGGGTGCAAAGGACGATGACCGCCCATGTCTTGCGCTCGTTCTTCTCGTGGCCGGCACCCAGAAATACATGCTCGTGGCGTACGCTGAGAGGATTCGATTCGCTCATGGACTTCTCACGATCAAGTTGGCGGAAGGGTGGCCGGCAAGCGGCGTACGGCCGCGCATTTGCATGCCATACTGGAAGAAAACCTTTGATGTTATTAGACTATACAAATAGACACGATTCATCAACCCCGCTTCGCACCGAAGCATGGGAGTCAACGTTACCGTGGCCAGTAAACATATCTCCAAGGAATTGCGCCCCTATCCCGTCATTCCGACGCTCGATGGCGAAGGACCCATCTGGCAGCAGATACGGCGCGCGCTGGCCGACCCCATCTTGAACGGTAAGTGGCCCCCCGGCACCCGTATTCCGACGGAGACCACGCTCACGGAGAAATTCAACACCTCGCGCATGACGGTGAGTAAGGCCATTCAAACCTTGGTCACCGACGGGTTGGTACAACGTCGACGCAAAATCGGCACCTTGGTGGCTGAGCGAGCTCAAGAGCGCCCGGTATTCGAAATTTGGGACATCGCCGATTTGGTCGCCCGCAACGGCGGCGTTTACGCGTACAAACTGTTGGAATGTCGAAAACTAGGATCCGATCCCGAACGGCGCGAGTTGTTGGGCGTGTCGTTGCGAACACCCATTTTGTGGATGCGCTGTATGCACTTGAGCGACGGCACCCCGATTCAATTGGAAGAGCGGCTCATCAACATCAATGCCGCTCCCAACATCACTTGTCAGCCGCTCGAAACCCAGGGACCGGGCAGCTGGTTGCTGGCACAGGTGCCCTGGACCGACGCTGAGCACAAGATTTTTGCCCGCGAGGCACCGTCCGAGGTAGCGACGGAACTGCGGGTGAAGCCCGGCACCGCATGTCTCGTCGTGGACCGACGGACGTGGAATCAAAGTACGCCGGTGACCCTCGCCCGGCTCTGGCACCCCGATTCGCGCCACAACCTGGTCGGTCACTTCAGACCGGCACGATAGCCTTCATTCGCTGGCCTGCGGCAACCCGTATTGCGTCGATAGATACTGGCGAATGCTGCTCTCATTGGTGAAGAACCAATGATCCTGCGCGAAGCTGGGTTCGAGCGCTCCATCTTTGATTTTTTTATTGGGCGCGAGAATCAATACCGGCAGCGATTGATTTCTCTCCCCCAGCCGCTCGACCAGCGCGGCACGCGGGCGTGGGAATTCCAGATAGTGAATATCGAGCAGCTCGCGCAACTGCGGAAAGAAACTTAAAACACCTTCCACCGGCGCCGAGTCCGAGCAGTAGAGCGGCCCCATGCCTGCGTTCATGAACCCCGGCCGCAACAAGTAGAGTTGATCTTTCATGTGAATTCTCGCTGTAGACGTTTGACGCTCAACACCACGCCGGTGATGCTCGCCGTGAACCCCAGGGCAAGCAAACTCAAAACCAGGAACGTTCGAAGTCCGGGGTGCTCGATGAGTCCCGGGAACTGCAGGGTATGCAACGCGTAATAAATCCAGGCGTAGCTGCGCCGGCTGGTATTCATCACCGTCAAAAATCGGCCGCTATAGCGATCCACATAGATCCGCAGGGAGGCATCCCCTGACACCACGAACGCCGCCGCACTGCCCGGGGTGGACTCGGCCAGACGATAAAGAGCATCCCGACCGGTCGAAATCGATGTTACTCGCGTACTGTGCGGCCACACCCGCCGCACGGCGGTGAGCATCAGGTCATCGGGCACCGCGGGCAACATGGCCGCGGGTACGGCATCGAGAATCTCGACGCGAACGTCTCGGTCGCCGGGACCATAGGCGGTCAGGAATACCCTGCCGGCGAGCGCACTGAAGGTCATCTCGGAGGCCGGGGCCAGCTTGCGCATCGCTTCGAGCGTCGCAGCGCGAGTGATCGTCTCGACCGACACGCCGCGCAACGCCAGCGTCTCTTGCGCGCTCGCCTCGCCGCGCGAGAAGAACCGTCCATGATCCATCGACAGCCAACCGCTCAATACCCAGGTCATCACGATGACGCTCGCGAACAACCCGATGAGATGGTGCCATCGCAGCCAACCGCGAAAGGGCGACAGGCCCCGACGTCCCGCGGCTCGATTGCGGGCAGTCCGGTAGAACCCCAGCCACGTGCCGACGGCGCTTGATGACAACGCGGCGAGCGCGACCCACCAAACGACCTGATTCCACGCCCAGAAACTCTTGCGCAGCGGCGTGAAGTAGAGCCAGTGGATGATGGCGCCCGTCCAATTCCATGCGCGCTCCGCAAAACGGGTACGTTGCAAAACCTCGCCGCTACGCGCGGACACGTACAAGTCGGTTTTCGCGGCATCGTTGAGTCGTACTCGGTAAAACGGCCGAAACGGGTCGAAGCGCTGATGCACGATCCACTGGTCGTAGTCCAGTGGATCGGATACCTGCGCCACCGGAGCGCCCGCGAACCGTTCGGCGACGGTGCGCGCCGTGACGGCGGAAAACGACGGCAGCACCTCGGCCGTCTCTGCCGAGACGCCCACCACGCTGCCGGTGGGTGGCCGAAGCACATAGACGGGTCGCCCCGCCACCGTGATCAGGCGCACCTCGGTGGCATCAGGTACGCGTGCGCGCGCACGGTTGGGATCGATCGCTACCCGGGAGAAATCGATGGCTTCGCCGGCCGACTGCTGCGCCGCAGGCGACAGCGAGGGAAAACCCACGAAGTGCAATACGGCACCGCTCGCGAACCAAACGGCGAACAGCAGACACAAACCCACCCCCGCCCAGCGATGAAACCAGGTGAGCAATCGATTCACGCTGAACCCGAGAGAACGCATTCCGTTAGAGCTTGAAGTACACCCCGATTTCCCAATAGCGCGGCTGGCCCAAGAGGATCTCCGACGGATAATAGATGTCGGCCCACTGCGCATATTCTTTGTTGAACAAATTGTTGACTCGCCCGGTCACCAAGATCCCCGGCTTCACTTCGTACGAAACGTAGCCGTTGGTCAACGCGTACTTATCGAGAATGAGGGTGTTGGCCGTGTTACCCGGGCGATTGCTGATGTAACGCACGCCGCCGCCGATCTCGAGCGGCAATCCGCCGACTCGTTTGACGCTCGTCCACAAGTTGGCGGTCACCCGAGGGATGTTGGCCGGCTGCACGTCGGTGTAATTGGCACCGGTCGATGGATCGGTAAATGCGGTATAAACCGAGTCGGTGTAGGCAGCATTGGCACTCACCGTCCAATTCGGCAACACCTTGAAGTCGGTCGATACCTCGACGCCCTTGGACGTCTGGTCCGCCGTCGCCTGATCCTCTTCACTGGTCTGTACCAACAAGTTCGACTTCTTGATGTCATAGACCGACAGCGTCAGGTCCGCCTTGCCGTCGGGTGTACGGGCCTTGACCCCCGCTTCGATCTGATGGGAACTGCTGAGGGCGAAGTTACCCTCGGGCGCATTGACGAGAAATATGTTGTTGGTGCCGGGGGGATCCTTGCCCGTCGTCCAGGACAGGTACGGCGTGACGTAATCCGTCACGTTATAGACCACCCCGACACGCCAATTGGCCGACGAATAGTCCTGGCTGAAGCCGTTCGTCATTTCAACACCCTGCGTGTTGAAGTTCTGCCGGACGAGGTCCAACCGATCATAGCGACCGCCCGTCACCAATTTGAGTCCCGGCGCAAGATCGATGGCATCTTCGAAGAACGCCGCATAATCGTTCCAATGCGTCGGGCTCTGGCGCGGCGTGAGGTCGCCGGGTTCCAATATCGGTCCGAACAAGCCCGGGTCGGGTTTGAAGGGATCGACCAGGTCATTGTCGGGAAAACCGCGAATGCGGTTGAAGTTCAAATGACTGTAATCGAAGCCGGCGACCACGGTATTCGCCAAGCCGAAAATCGTGCTCTTATAGCTCGCGCTGCCCTGATCCCCGATCAGGTTCTGCTTGTGGAAAACATAGAAGCGGTCGCGGTTGATCTCCGGGCTCGCCAACGCGTTGCCGTTCAGATCGGTGGTCGTAAACTGGTAGGTCTCGGCATTGTCCCATTCACGGTGCGCATGAAAATAATACGTGAAGTTCTGCACCGTCAGGTTGTCGAGCGGTGTCCACTTCAACAGCAGTTGCGGCCACACCTGCTGGGAATGGATATAGGCATCGGCGACGTTGTAGTTGATGCCCTCGGTGCGCCGATCGATCGTCCCAAAACCTTGCGAATTGACGCCGCTCACGACACCGCTCTGCGCCTGACTACCCGCAAAGGACGCGGGGACCAACGGTGTGCCGTAATACTCCGACGGATTGTCCTCGAGCCAGTCGACGGTGAATTGCACGTCCAGCGTCGAGGAGGCTTTCCACAGAGCCGTGACGGTCGCCTCGGTGGTGTTCGACGGGTTGTGGATGTAGCCATCCGTCGCCGTGCGGCTGAAATCCGCGCGAATGGCAAACGTATCGCCCCAATGGGTCGTGCCGCCGACGCCCACGTTGGTGCTGCCGTAGCTGCCGCTGGTTGCCAGGCCTTCGATTTGGGAAGCTCCGAAGCTCGGCGCCTTGTCGACCACATTGATGGCACCCGCGATGGCACCCTGCCCGTATAGCACCGAGGCGGGCCCTTTTAAAATTTCGACGCTCGCGACGTTGAACGAGTTCTGATCGCGGGTGGTCATGTTCGACGGACCGATGTAGAGCCCGTTGCGCAGCGTCGTGATCTGGTTGCCGGTAAATCCCCGCATCGAGAATTGCGATTGGTCGCCGGGAGAGCCGCCCGAGGTCACGCCAGGCTGACTGTCCGCCGCTTCCTGGACGTTGAAGAATCCGCGACCGATCATCTGATCGTTGTCGATGACGTCCAGCGTCGCCGGCAGTTCTTGTTGACTCAAGCCCAGCCGGCTGCCCGTGGGAGTGAATTGCTCCAACGAGCGCAGCTTGGCGGCGGTGATCGTGATTTCTTCCAGCTCGCCGGCGGTAGGTTGCGTTCCCGTGTCGCCGGTGTCGCCTGCCATCGCACGGCCCACCACGATGACGCCGGCGATCGTCGCTGTCAGCGCATTTCTCCAGATCCCTTTACTCATGACGTTGCCCATTATTTGCTTTGCGGTTCAAGCCAACGATCCCCTAAATTCTTTTGTTGTCTAGACAAAATGAGAATCTCTCACTGGAAATCCGATGTCAATATTTTGTTTGGATATGCAGCCACTGAGTTTCGCTTAAGACGGATGCCGGAGGAAATTCCCTGCGGCGCATGGTATTTTGTAAGTACAAAATTCAACGGGTTTCGTGGTGCTTCAAGGCACGCTCACTCGGGAAGATGATCCAGCGGCAAGGCCGTGGTGAGCTTGATGGTTTCCATCGCGAAACTTGAACTCACGTCGGCGAGTTGGGTATTGCGGATCAATGCTTGGTAAACCGCATCGTAGCCGGCGATATCGGGAACCACGATGCGTAACAGATAATCCGCCTGGCCGCTCAGCCTGTAAAATTCGACCACTTCCGGCAGCTTCAGCACCACCGCGTTGAAGCGTTCGAACCATTCCCGGTCGTGCTGGCTGGTTTTGATCCAAACGAACACCGTGACGCCGACATTCAATTTGTCGGCGCTCAGCAACGCGACCCGCTTGGTGATGAAGCCGTCGGCCTCCAATTTTTGGATGCGGCGCCAACAGGGCGTCGTCGATAAACCGATCTGTTCGGCAATCGTCGCCATGGAAAGACTAGCGTCGACCTGCAGGAGCGCCAAAATTTTTCGGTCGATGCGATCCAGGCCCATACTCGTCAACGATAGCGGAGTGAGCCCAAGATATCTTTAACTACTAGCTTTAAGCAATAAATTTTTGTTGTATTATATTTTGAGAGTTTTATTTACCCCTTCGAGCCAAACAATGCCCGGTGTTTGCAAGCACTTTGCGCTCGTCTGCCGCTAGCATGGAATATACGAACCCTCGACCGAGACACCGCTTATGACCGCCCACGTTCCTGCAGTCGGCCGACCCGACACCTTTCTGGCTCATGGCATCGGCGACCCGCATGCCCAAGGCGGCATGGTCAATCCGGCCGTGCATCGCGCATCGACGGTGATGTTTCGCGATATGGCGGATATGGAATCGCGCGAACGTCAGCTCAACGAAGGCGAGAACGTATTGTGGTACGGACGCAAGGGAACACCGACCAGTTTCACCTTGGCCAAAACGTTGGCGACGCTCGAGGGAGGGCACGGCTCCCTCATGGCGTCCTCGGGGTTGGCCGCCTGCGTCAGTGCCATCCAAGCCTTCGTGCAAGCAGGCGACCATATTCTGGTGAGCGACAGCGTCTACGGACCGACGCGCCACTTCATTGAAACGGTGCTTTCCCGCTTCGGCGTGTCCGCAACGTTCTTTCCGCCGCTGATCGGCGGCGGCATCGCGGCGCTGTTCGGCCCCGCCACCCGTTTGGTGTACGTCGAGTCACCGGGGTCGCAAACGCTCGAAGTCCAGGATATCCCTGCGATTGCCGAAGTGGCGCATGCTCACGGCGCCGTGGTGGTGATGGACAATACGTGGGCGACTCCTCTTTATTTCAAACCGTTCGAGCATGGTATCGACGTGTCGGTACAAGCGGCGACCAAGTACATCGTCGGCCATTCCGATGCCACCATGGGCGTCATCACGGCGACTCGAGAACACTGGGATCGGATCCGCGAATACGCCTTCGCGACGGGGCTGACGACCGGAGCCGACGATCTGTATCTCGCACAACGTGGGCTGCGCACCCTGGCTTTGCGCATGGAGCGGCATTGGCAGAGCGGAGTTCAGATCGCCGACTGGTTGCGCGGCCGTCCGGAGATCGCGGACGTATTGCATCCGGCGCTGCCGGGAGCTGCGGGTCACGCGCTGTGGAAGCGCGATTTTCTGGGCGCGTCCGGGTTGTTCAGCGTCGTCTTCAAGCCCTGCACACCGGCCGCCTTTCGTGGCTTCGTCGATCGACTGGAATTGTTCGGTCTCGGTTTTTCCTGGGGCGGTTTCGAAAGTCTCGCCATGCCGTTCGATCCTCGGGGTGGTCGCTCGGCGTCATTGTGGTCTCACGCGGGCCCGGCGTTGCGACTGCATGTCGGGTTGGAGGCCGTCGACGATCTGATCGGCGATTTACGAGCGGGTTTCGCTGCGTTGGCGCAAATCGCCGGCGGTAACGCCGCGGCGTGAGGCCCATTGCGCGCGCCATGGCGGGCGCTTACCGTATGAGCGTGCGCCGGTGCCACAGCAAATAGACCGCGGGTAGCACGAACATCGACAACAGCGGTGCGGTGATCATGCCGCCCACCATGGGCGCGGCGACCCGCCGCATCACCTCCGTACCCGTACCGCCGCCGAGCATGATGGGAAGAAGTCCCGCGACGAGGACGGTCACCGTCATCGCCTTCGGCCGCACCCGCAGCACGGCGCCTTCCTCGATCGCCTGGATCAGGTCCCGGTAACTCGTGAAGCAGCCCGACTGACGCCGCCGTGCGATCGCCTGATCCAGATAAATCAACATGATGACGCCGAACTCCGCGGCGACACCGGCCAACGCAATGAAGCCGATGGAGGAGGCTATCGAGAAGTTGTAGCCGAGCAGGAACATCAGCCACAACCCACCAACCAGCGCGAAGGGCAGCGTAACCATGATGAGCGTGGCTTCGCCGATGCTCTTGAAAGTCAAGTACAGCAACACGAAGATGATGGCGAGAGTAACGGGTACCACCCGCTGCAGCTTCGCGGTGGCCCGCTGCAGGTACTCGAACTGACCCGACCACGAAATCGAATAGCCCGGCGGCAACGACACCCGCTCCGCGACCAAGCGCTGCGCAGCGGCCACGTAACGACCCAGATCGCCGCCGGTGATGTCGACGTAGACCCAGCCATTCAAGCGCGCGTTTTCGCTACGGATCTGTGGCGGTCCGTCCGTGACCACCAAATCGGCGACGGCGCCCAAGGTGGTGATTGCGCCGCCATCCGTGACTATCGGCAACACCCGAAGCATGTCCACCGAGTCGCGCAACTCCCGCGGATAGCGGATGTTGATCGGGAAGCGCTGCAGGCCCTCGACGGTCTCGCCGATGTTCTCGCCGCCGATCGCGAGGGCAACCACTTGCTGTACGTCGGCAACCGAAAGTCCGACACGCGCGGCCCTGAGCCGATCGATTCGCACCTCGACGTAACGCCCGCCGCGCACTCGCTCGGCATATGCCGATCGGGTATTGGGCAGCGTTTTAAGTGCCGCTTCGACTTGCGTCCCGATCCGCTCGATCACGCCAAGGTCCGGCCCTGCGATCTTGACGCCGAGCGGACTCTTGATGCCGGTCGAAAGCATGTCGATACGGTTACGAATCGGTTGGACCCACAGATTCGCCAGACCCGGAATACGCAGCGCCGCATTCATCTCGTCGATCAACTCATCTTGGCTGAGGCCGCGCCGCCATTGTGCGCGAGGCTTGAACCGGATGGTGGTCTCGAACATTTCCAACCCGGCGGCGTCGGTTGCAGTCTCAGCGCGCCCCACTTTACCGAAGACGCGTTCTATCTCGGGGAATCGGCTCAATATCTTGTCCGTCTGCTGAAGAAGCTGCGATGCCTTGTCGGCAGAAATACCCGGCAATGCCGAGGGCATGTACAGCAGATCGCCCTCGATCAACGGTGGCATGAATTCGCTGCCGAGGCGGGTTAGCGGCACGATCGTCATCAGCATCAACAATGCGGATGCGACGAGCACCGACCACGGATGGCGCAGCGTAGCGTCCAGCAGCGGCCGATACAAAGCGATCAGCAATCGGCTGATGGGGTTGCGACGCTCGTCCGGAATTCGACCCCGGATGAAATAGAACATCAGCACCGGTATCAGCGTCACCGACAAACCTGCCGCCGCCGCCATCGAATACGTCTTGGTGAATGCCAACGGGCCGAACAGTTTTCCCTCTTCGCCCTCGAGTGTAAACACTGGCAAGAAGCTCAACATGATGATGAGCAGACTGAAGAACAAGGCCGGTCCGACTTCGACAGCCGCAGCAGTCACCAGCCTGACCTGCTCCGCCATGCTCGGACGCCGGTCGGGGTTGTCGCGGTTCCACCCTTCGAGGTGCTTGTGCGCATTTTCGATCATCACCACAGCGGCGTCGACCATCGCTCCGATGGCGATGGCGATACCGCCCAGGGACATGATGTTCGCATTGACGCCCTGCTCATCCATGACGGCGAAGGCAGCCAAGACACCCAAGGGCAAGCTCACGAGCGCCACGAAAGCGGAGCGCAAATGGAACAGAAACAGCACGCACACCAGCGTGACGACGATGAACTCCTCAATTAGTCGATTGCGCAGCGTCGCCACCGACTGCTGGATCAGCTGGGAGCGGTCATAGGTCGGAACAATCTCGACGCCGGCCGGTAAACTCGCCTGCAGACTCGCAATTTTCGCCTTGACCGCGTTGATCGTCTCAAGCGCGTTCTTCCCGGATCGCATGACGATGATTCCGCCGACCACTTCTCCCTGACCATCCAATTCGGCGATTCCACGCCTCAACTCCGGACCCGTTTGAATGCGCGCCACGTCGCTCAACAGAATCGGCGTCCCGCTGCCGCTCAAACCCACTGGCACGTGGCGGAAGTCATCGAGGGTTTTCAAATACCCGGTGGCGCGAACCGCGTATTCGGTCTCGCCTAGTTCGAGCACCGAGCCGCCCGCCTCGTTGTTGGAGTTCGTCACCGCTTGTTTGACGCGCGCAATGGTGATGTTGAGTGCGCGCAAGCGATCCGGATCGAGCACGATCTGGTATTGCTTGACCAGTCCGCCGACACTGGCCACCTCGGCGACGTTCGGCACGGTCTTCAGCTCGTATCTTAGGAACCAGTCTTGCACAGTACGCAGTTGCGCGATGTCCGTTTGACCACTGCGATCGACGAGCGCGTACTCGTAGATCCAACCTACACCGCTGCCGTCGGGGCCGAGCATCGGCTTTGCCGAGGGCGGCAGCCGCCCGGTGACTTGATTCAGATACTCGAGCACCCGGGATCGCGCCCAGTACAGATTCGTCTTGTCATCGAAAATAATGTAGACGTAGGAGTCACCGAAAAAAGAATATGCGCGGACCGTGCGCGCTCCGGGCACGGACAGCATGGTGGTCGTCAACGGATATGTGACTTGATCCTCGACGACCTGGGGTGCCTGCCCGGGATACTCGGTGCGGATGATGACCTGCGTATCGGACAGATCCGGCAACGCATCCAGCGGCGTCGCTAAGGTCGCATGCACACCCCAGGCCGCAAGCAGTCCCGTGGTCATCAACACCAAGAAACGGTTTTCAATCGACCAGCGGATGAGGGATGCGAGCATGTCAGCGGCCACCGGCGAGGTCATCAAATGCGCCGCGCAGGCTCGCCTCGGAGTCGATCAGAAACTGGCCTGACGCCACGACGCGCTGCCCGTCATGGAGCCCTGCCAAAACTTCCGAGCGACCTTCCTGCTCGGCGCCGACGCGCACCAGAACCGGACGAAAATGATGGTCATCGTCGGCGACGATGACGATGCTTCGTGTACCGGTCGGGATGACGGCCTCCGTGGGGATGGTCAGTACATCCTCGAGGGTATGGCCTTGCAGTTGCACCCTCGCGAACATACCGGGACGTAGCTGTTGTCGCGGGTTGGGAAGAACCACCCGCGCTTTCAACGTACGCGTCGCTTGCGCGAGTTCCGGATAGAGATAGTCGACGTGCCCAGTGAAAGTCGCTCCCGGCAGCGCGGATATGTCAACCGTGGCAGCGTCGCCGGTACGAAGCCAGGCAGCCTGGCTCTCGGGCACTTCGGCAATCAACCAGACGTTGCTCGAATCGGCCAGCTGAAACAGCGTCGTTCCAGTTTCGACGGCGGCACCCTGACGGACGCCCAACTCCAGCACGTAGCCATCGAAAGGCGCGTAGTAACCGACCCGGCGCTCCGCCTTGCCGGCCTTCTCGATGCGAGCGATTTGCGCATCGGCCAGACCGAACAATCCGAGTCGACGCCGTGCCGCCGCGATCAATGCAGGGTCCTGGCTGTCGCCGGCAATCAGCAGCTCCTGTTGCGTGGCCAGCAGATCCGGCGAATACACGCCGGCAAGCAACTCGCCTTTGCGCACGGCATCACCCACCGCCCGCACCCCAAGTCGTTCCACCCAGCCGGATGCACGTACCTGAATCACCTCGATACGGTGCTCATCGACGCTGAGGACGGCGACGGCCGCGACGGTGCGTGCGAAAGCGCCTTTCTCGACCGACGCAAGACGTACCCCCAAGTTCTCGACGACGCGCGAATCAATCGTAATGCCGCCGGCAGTGACTGCAGTACCCGCATTGCTTGCGGATGTCGGCTCGTCATATTTGGGCACCAACGCCATGTCCATGAATGGCGACTTGCCGGGTTTGTCGAAGTGCTCGTCCGGATGCATCGGGTCGTACCAGTAACGCACTGTTGGTTGGCCGGCGCTCGGTTCCCTCGCCGCAGAATGCGGCCGGTGCACCCACCCGAAAACCATGGCGGCGGTCGCCACCAGGGCACATGCGCACACTATGATCGTTACCTTGCGGGTCATGGCGTGTCCCCCGTGGCGGGCCGCACCGCGCTCCAATAGTCGAGGCGCACCTGTGCTCGCACGGTTTCGACGGCGAGGACGAGCCGTTGCAGCTGCACATCGAGGAGTCCCCGGCGGGCGAGCAGCACCGTATCGAAGCTACCGCGCCCGGACTGGTAGGCGCTAAGCGCCGATCTGATGCGACGTTGGGCATCGGGCAGGATGGTCGCGTCGAACTCCGCCACGCGTTCTTGGTAGTGTCTGCGATCAACGTAGTCTTGACTGACTTCGGCATGCAACTCTCGCAGAAGATCGCGCTTGCGATCTTCGCTGGCGCGCGCTTGCTGCAGCGCTGCCGCCAGACCTCGATCCTGGCGATTTTTGGTGAAGTACGGCAACCGAACCTTGACTTGGATGCCGACGAAGTCCGCGA
This sequence comes from uncultured Acetobacteraceae bacterium, assembly GCA_964658135.1. Lineage (GTDB taxonomy): Bacteria > Pseudomonadota > Gammaproteobacteria > Steroidobacterales > Steroidobacteraceae > Bog-1198. The sequence continues at coordinate 17,203 of CAZZXZ010000041.1, forward strand.
AATCGCGTCGGTAGGCGTAATAAACCTCCACCGAATAGTCCGGCTTAAAGGACTGGCGCGCGAGCGCGACATCGTTCGTGGACGCTTCGATTTGCTTATCCAAACCCCCGATGACGGGATGATGGTCTGCGCCCGCCAAGAGAGCGGGCAACGGGATCGCGACGGCCGGCAGCATCAATGACGCGGCCAGCGGACGTTGCGCGTCATCACCGATCCACCGCGCGAGACCCGATCGCGCCCGCAACACATGATGCAGCCAGTCGTGCGCTTTATCGACGGCCAGCCCCGTCTCGACTTTGGCCGCGAGCCAGTCCGCCTGCGACGCGCGACCGCTGCCGTAATCTTTCTCGAGCGATTGCACCTGCAGCGCCGCTTCGTCGGCCAACCGCTGGGAAAGACTCATTCCTTGCTCGGCCTCGTACACGTCGAGCCAAGCCAACGACGCGTCGCGGCGTACGATACACTGATCGTTGTCGAGACCGGCTCGATCGGTATCGGCGTCGAGCTGTTTGCGGGCGCCCGCGAGCCGCCGTTTCTCCGCCCGTGGAAACTCTTGACTCAAGCCAACAGTGAATTCCGTGAAGTTATCGCGGCGGACGCTCAAGGCTTCCGCCGTATCGATCGGCAGCTCTTTGAGTCCGCCTGACAGCTGTGGATCGGGCAATTGTGCCGCAGCGACCGCCTGCTGCTCCTCGGCTTGAATCTTCGCTTCACGCCCCGTAAGCAACGGCTGATCGGTCATTGCCAGACGCACCGCTTCATCCATCGATAATTCGGCGCTTAACTCGGTTGCGTGGCCGCCATCGCTGAGAGTTAACAGTAATAGGCCCACTTGGACCGCCATAACGGTCGATCGCGGGCGGGTGCGACACGGCGAGGCCACGCACGCGGGTGGCTCAAACAAAAAGCAAAACATGTTCTTTCTCCAAAAAGACGCGCGAGTTCAAAATGGCGGCACAATAAATGCGCGACCACTGAAGCGGACGGAACTCGAGTGCTCTAGAGAATCGGCGGGCGAATCAGCGGCGAATTACCACGCGAGGCGAAGTTCTTCGTGAAGAATTGCGGGCTCGGACCGGCGTGCCCCTGCCAAATCGACGATCGTGGCGTCATCGAGGCCGCAACCATCAAGCTGACACCGAGACAGCAACCCATCTTATGCGCCGGGTCATGTGTCATACCCGGGCAGCAGGCCTTGTGCGAAGCATGGTGATGACTTTTGAAAGACGTTTGATCGTCACGCTGCGTCGACTGCGACATTCCGGCGAAAGCGGACAATGACCCCTGTAAAACGAGGGCCGATATGAGGATCAATGCAATCAGCTGGCGCTGCATGCCCGCGAATGTAGTCCACGCATGGCGTCAGCGCAACCTTCCGAGGCACGGCAACCAAATCCAGGTAACACGCTATGAATCCGGTCCACTGGCTCACGGGCGTCCTGATCGAATGCTCTGCGGGACAGGGGGCGGTTCACCAGATCATGAAACTAGGCGCCAACGCCCTGATATCGGTCCTGCCGACGGTGAAATCCGTGCGGAGGCGCGCGATCACCAAGCGGCGGCCGCACCTAAAATCGATTTGAGACCGATTGACGGAGCTTCTACGAGGCTGGCCGCGGACGTCGCACCCGTATAGAGTTCATCGAAAGATGACAATCGAACTATGTCTGCTGACTGGCTTGCTGTGCGTGATACAGCCGTTCCCGGCACGCGGGCTATCCGCCACCGATATGCCGGTGCTGAAGGGGCTCGCACCCGTTACCGTGTCGTCGAAAACACCGGAAGGCACCGCCGCGCTGGCCGCCAATTACACGGTCACCGGCGCCATTCGAACAGGGGTTGTCAAGCAGTCGGGCCTTCTGCCGTTCGCTGAACAACAGCAACAGGCGCTGCAGGATCCTTTCATCACCGGTGCAGATCTCGCGCAGCTTGCAGACGGTCTGGCAACTACCGTCGGATCGGCCTATCCGGCCCGAGCGCACTATTTGGATCGGACGCAATTCACGAGCCTGTCCCAGCCGGTAGCCAAACTCATTGCCTATGCTGTAGCTACCAACGGAATGCAAGACATCGCTTCATCATGAGACCTAATCTCGCGCGCATCCCCGCGATTGCAGCTTTTTTCCTCGTATCGGCGTGCGGCTCGCTACCGCCGGGTCACGATCAGCCGCGTCAGGAATCGCGGGCTCTGCCGCCGTTCTCGGGCGCCATCGGTGTAACGACTGCGGAGGAGCATGCGCACCCCGGCGAGTCGGCATTCCGCATGATTGGGGCCGGCCTCGATGGCCTTGCCATGCGCCTCGAATCGATCGATGCGGCCAAACGCAGCATCGACCTGCAATACTATATATTTCGTGCCGACCAATCCGGTCGCCTCATCGCGCGGGCATTGCTGCGGGCGGCCGACCGTGGTGTACGAATTCGCATCCTGGTTGATGACGGCGAATCCGTTGCGGGCGACGAACGCATATTTGCACTTGCCGCCCACCCCAAGATCCAGATCCGCGTCTTCAATCCGTTGAAATACCGCGGTCATGTCAGAGTATTTCGTGCGCTGGAATTTGTTTTCAACAAGAACCGGCTCGACTACCGCATGCATAATAAATTGCTGGTCGTCGACAATTCCCTCGCATTGATCGGGGGTCGCAACCTCGGCGATCAATATTTTCAAATCGATCCGCATTCCCAGTTCGGCGACGATGACGCCGCGGTGATGGGCTTCTTGGTCGCCCGCCTGTCCGGCGTCTTCGATGAATTCTGGAACGCACCTATCTCGATTCCAATAGGTGCAATCGACAAAAAACACAGCTCGGCGAAGGCCCTGGTCGCATTCAAGCAATTCCTCGAGCAACGTCCGGAAACCGCTTCGCTGCAAAACGACTTGTCGAGTCGGTTGGCGGCGCGGGAACCGCTTGCCGATGTCACCGGCAATCACGCCGACATCAATTGGGCCAAGGCCAAGCTGATCTATGACAGCCCTGACAAGCAAGAGGTGGTCGAACATGTGGCCCGCGGACGGCTGATCTCCGACGCCATGGAAGATCGCATGGGCGAAACGAATTTGGAACTGCTGATGATCACGCCGTATCTGGTCCCGTCACCGCGCGAGGAGGATTTGCTGCAGCGGCTGCGGGATCGAAACGTCCGGATCCGGATGCTGACGAATTCATTGGCAGCAGCGCCCAATTTGGCCGCCCATTCCGGCTACGCCAAAGACCGACCGAAGATGCTGAAACAGGGCATCGAACTTCACGAGATTCGTGCGCGTGTGGAGAGCACCATCGGCACCGGAGAATCTCAAGCTATATCCCAGTTCGGCAACTATGGACTGCATGCCAAGCTCTACGTCTTCGATCGGCGGTCCGTATTCGTCGGATCGATGAACTTCGACCAGCGCTCGGAAAGGATCAACACGGAGATCGGAGTGATCATCGACAGCCCCCCGATTGCGGCCGGCGCCGGAAGACGATTCGATGAACTGACCCAGCTCACGGAAGCCTATTCCGTCCAATTGAACAACTCAGGTGGTGAACATCGGGACCATCTGGTCTGGCGAAGCGAGGAACACGGAGTCGTCGCCGCTCAGTTCACCGAGCCAGGCCGGGGGCTCTGGCAACGTTTCAAGGCGCGGTTTCTCGCCTGGTTACCGCTTGACGGAGAACTATAGCAATACTTGGAGCCCCAACTCGCCAAATTCGATGGGCATTTTTTATCTCGAAAGGCGTGTCTCGGTGGCACGTATGCGCACGAACAACTCGTCTGCCGGTAACTCAGTCACCGCCATGACGCAGGCTACCGGCTGTTCCGCTCATCCGACATCCTTCGCAGCACCGGCTGCCGGCCAATAGCCGGTGTGTCCGTAGTAGCCGTGCAATATCTTTTCGCGCTGGAGGGTCATTGGAACGTCGGGATCGTACGGAGGTGCATCCTTGACCGACCTTCGCGTTAGATCCACCACCAGCTTTGATTCCGGCCAGTCGACACTGTCGATCCACTCCGGCGCGATGAGGACCTGGTGACCCAGCCACCAATTGCTGGTGTCGACGATGACGTAATGGATGGCCCAGCTGCGCTCATCCACCAAGATCCCCCGAACGTGTCCGATGTCGCCGTCGCTGGCGTGCACGTAATAGCGCATGACGGCATTCCCGCTCTGCAGGTGTACATCCTGGTCGCGCACCGTGTATCGGCTCGTACCGATACGACGCTTCGACCCCGCCGGCATCACTGTCGCCGAATTGACGTTACCCGACGGTTCGAGACCTCCTTGTAGCAGGTCCGGATAGAGCGCACCGCCCCACAGACCGCTGCCTCCCCAATAATTCCCATAGCCGTAATACCCCAGATACCCCATCTCGTGTTGTCGCGAGACCGGCTTATCCGTATCGATAGCGGGACTGCCTCTAACCTGCGAGCGCGTGATCGAAGCCGGCAACACCTTTTGCGACCAATTCGGGCGCTCGAGAGAGTGCGGCGAAATCAATACTCTTTTGTTTGAATACCAAGCGTCTGTTTCGACGACGAGATAGCGAATGACCCACGTCTCGTCATCAAAATAAAAATCCCTGACCTGGCCTATGGCCCCGTCGGTAGCGCCTATCGAATATCCTTCCATGCTTTTCAGACTACGAAGCATGCGTCCGTCCTTCTTTCTCATGTATTTCTTACGCGAGCAACCAACCAGACCTAACCTATTCGCTTCTGATTGTCGCCACCGTTCGCTAGCGCGCATATCGCCCTCAAAACGCGGTCGACAGGCGGTCAGAAGGCGGTTCAGCTTCCGTGCGGCACCGTACCGACGTGCCTTCGCATCTGCGCTAAGGTTTAGCGAGTTTTACCGCATTCACATAGGCGCTTTTCCATGAACTCAAACCGGTCGATGAACGTCAATCCAATTACATCGTTCGCCATTTTTCTCTGCCTCATTGCGGCGACAGCCGCCTTCCTTCGCGGCGCAGTTTATCTCCCGGTTGGTTTTCTCGCGCTCGGTTTACTGATCGGTCTATCACTAAAAATGGCCAATGCCTGGCAACAGTTCGTCATTCTGAGAATGGGCAAACTACAGAGCGTCAGGGGAGCGGGACTTTTTTTCATCATTCCTTTATTGGACAACGTCGTAGCGGTTATCGACAACCGAATTCAAACCACGGGCTTCAATGCGGAACAGGCACTCACCAAGGACACCGTTCCGGTTAACGTCGATGCGATCATTTTCTGGCACGTCCATGATGCGCAGAAGGCCGCACTGGCGATCACGAATTATCGCGAGGCCATCGACCGCGTGGCACAGACATCACTGCGCGAAATGATCGGCTCATCGATGCTTGCGTCACTGCTTTCCGACCGCAAGGAGGCAGATGAACAGCTCAAATTGGAGATCGGACAGAAAACGGCCGCGTGGGGCATTTCGGTCAGTTCGGTCGAGATCCGCGACGTCGCCATTCCCGTCGCCCTGCAAGATGCCATGTCACGCCAAGCACAGGCCGAGCGTGAGAAACAGGCTCGGGTGATCCTGGGATCGGCCGAGGCGGCAATTGCAGACAAGTTCGTTGAGGCGGCGTCCATTTACGCGGGTCATCCAGGGGCGCTTCAGCTGCGCGCCATGAATATCATCTATGAGACGACCAAGGAACGCGGAGCCACCATCCTGATGCCCACGTCCATGGTCGACAGCTTGAACCCCGGTAACACGGCGCTCGCCTTTTCTTTGGCTGCTCAGGCTGCGCAACAGCCTGACGCCGTCCGGCCCGTCCAGGCCGCACCGCCGCGACAGGAAGCTGCATGAACCACGCCCTGGCGGCGTGCGAAGGGTCCTCGAGACGCCGGTGAAGGCATAGCCCCATCGCGGGTGTATCCGTTAGACAGCGGGCGATCGCACAGGGCCAGTACCTTGACACGGATTTCTTTGGCACCTCGTTGCCGATCTGCCGGCTCCGTAAGCTCGAGCCGCGTTATTAGTTCTTTGAACACCTTCGCATGCATGTCATGCCTTCTCGATCAATGTTTTAAACTCCGACGGAATTAGGCTTGGATAGACCGCTCTCGTTTCAGAAATATTCCATGTCTGCGAAGCGACGACCGACTCTTTGGATTTATTGTGTGCTGAGTGTCAGTCTGGCACGGTACGATGCTGCGCAAGCCGACTCGGTACCTTTTTGGGGAGCTAAAACCTCCGTACCCATCGACACGCCCATCGATCGCCTGAAGAAAGGTGAGTTTCTATGGATGGGCGAGGCAGTCACGGCCGGTCCGCTGGTCATGGTCGTGAGCCTTTCCGAGCAGCGGGCCTATGTCTATCGGAACGGGGTGCTGATCGGGGAAACCACGGTCAGTACCGGTCGCCCGGGTCACCTCACCCCCACCGGGGTATTTACCGTACTGCAAAAGCAGAAGGAGCATCGTTCATCCCTTTATGACGATGCGCCGATGCCTTACATGGAACGACTCACCTGGGGCGGCGTCGCACTGCACGCCGGCGGGTTGCCGGGTTACCCGGAATCGCATGGCTGCATTCACTTACCGAGCGAGTTTGCGAGGCGGCTGTTCAATGTCTCGCCGAACGGCATGACGGTGGTGATCGGCACTGATGCCACGGTACCCGAGCGGGTTGCACGTCCCGGCTACCTCGCTCCCGTCAATGCTGTCGGCGGCGAACCCATCGAGCGCACGCCTTTAGCGACCACCGCAGAGGAGCGGTGGAACCCGGAGCTTTCGCCACGCGGCCCGATCAGCATCGTACTGAGCCAGGGTAGTCGACTTATCGTCGTCTATCGAAACGGCATCGAGATCGGCCGCGCGCGACTCACCATTACCGGCGATGCACCCCTCGTCAGTCACGCACTAATTCTCGCCGACGGGCCGAGTAGCGTGCCGGACCCGTACGTTCCCGATCCGACGAAATTTCGCTGGTTGCGCATCGGCGTACCCGGGCAACCGAAAGCAGCCGGCACCGAAGTAGATCCTGTCGCGGTTGCCAGACTGAAAATCCCTGCTGACTTCGTCGCCCGAGTGAACGGCATAGTGACGTCGGGGACCACGCTGTTGGTGACCAGCGAAGCCCTCGATCCGCAGACGAGCGGGCCCATGGTTCAGGTTGTTGATGCCGACCCACCCGCCAACGATCAGTCTGCTCAGCCACAGGGGGCGCGATACAAGTAAGCATCCACGCTTTCGACCCTCGTGTTGTCGTTCAGAAGGTGTTAGACCGTCCCGCCCGGTGCGGAGCGCGCCCCACGTTACCCACGCCATGTTGCGCATTCTTAGCGGCGTCATGTGCCGGTCCAGCGACATGCTATGCTCCGGGACAAATAAGGCTTTTTGTCCCGGCTCAATAATAATGA
>CAZZXZ010000042.1:0-24024 GCA_964658135.1 uncultured Acetobacteraceae bacterium
CGAGCCGATGACGGAGACGGATCGCGCGGCGCTGCGCACGATGGCGCGCCAGACCTGGAGCTTCTTCGACACGTTCGTCACGGCCCGGCACAACATGTTGCCGCCGGATAATTTCCAGGAAGTCCCCAATGCCGTCATCGCCAACCGGACCTCGCCCACCAACATCGGTTTGTACCTGCTGTCCATAGTCGCCGCCCGCGACTTCGGCTGGATCGGCGCGCTCGACGCCGTGGGACGGCTCGAAGCGACTTTTTCGACGCTCGACCAACTCGAGCGCTATCGGGGCCATTTGTACAATTGGTACGACACCCACGATTTGCGTCCGCTCGACCCGAAATACATATCTACGGTCGACAGCGGTAACCTGGCCGGCCATTTGTTGGCCGTCGAAGGCGCCTGTCTCGCTTGGACGACGCGGCTCGTGTCGGCCGGCGCTCGCCTCACGGGCGTCGAGGACACTTTGGAGCAGTTGCAACGCTGCGCCGGCGAGCTCAGCGACGAACGTCGCAATTACGGTGTGTCGCCGCGGCAACTCGACGTGGCGGTGACGGCCTGCCGCACCGCGCTGCGCGCGCACACCGCGCAAACCGACATTGCGGCGACGTTCGCCGCACTGCGCGTGCAGGCCGACAGCATCGGCGACATCGCGCGGGCGCTCACCGAGGAGCGTGGCGAGGGCGATAATGCACCGCTGCTCCGCTGGTCCGACATGTTGCTCGCCAACGTCGCGAGCCACGTGCGCGACCTGACCGCCGATACCGACACGATGCTCGATTTGCACCGGCGCATCGACGCGCTGGCCCGCAAGGCACGCAGTCTGGCGATGGCCATGGAATTCGGCTTTCTGGTCGAGCCGGACCGACAGCTGCTGTCGATCGGGTTTCGGGTTGCAGAACGGGTCCAAGATCCGAGTTGTTACGATCTGCTGGCTTCCGAGGCCCGTCTGGCCAGTTTTTTCGCCATCGCCAAAGGCGATTTACCGGTCCGCCATTGGTTCAGGCTGGGTCGCTTGCTGACTCCCGTCGAGCGCAGTTCGGCGCTGGTTTCCTGGTCCGGCTCCATGTTCGAATATCTCATGCCCGCTCTCGTGATGCGCGAACCGGACGGCAGCGTGCTCGGCGACACCGCACGCCTCATCGTGCGCCGGCAGATCGACTACGGCGTCGAACGCAATCTGCCGTGGGGCGTTTCGGAATCCGCTTTCAACGCGCGCGATCGCGAGCTGACCTATCAGTACTCGAGCTTCGGCGTGCCCGATCTTGGTTTGCAGAGAAATCTCGGCGCCGAGGCCGTAATCGCGCCCTACGCGACCGCACTGGCCGCCATGATCGATCCGAAGGCGGCCCTGCGAAACTTCGAGCATTTGAAAAAACTCGGTGGCCACGGCCGCTTCGGCTGGTACGACGCGCTCGACTTCACGCCGGCCAGATTGCCGGAGGGGCAGGCGGTGGTGCCCGTGCGGGCTTACATGGCGCACCACCAAGGCATGATCGTGGTGTCGATTGCGAACGTCCTCAACCAGGGTTCGATGCGCAGTCATTTTCATGCCGATCCCATGATCCAGGCGACCGAGCTGTTGTTGCAGGAGCGAACGCCGCGCGATACCGAATTATCGCCGGCCGGCATCGATGGCGCTCCCCCGACGCCGGAGGTCGACGAATTGGCCGCGGCGATCCCGCGGCGTTTCACCTCGCCGCACCACGTCGCACCTCGCACGCATCTGCTCTCGAACGGTAATTATTCCGTGATGATCAATGCGGCCGGTTCGGGCTACAGCCGCTGGCGCGATGCCGCCGTCACGCGTTGGCGCGAAGACCCCATTCTCGATGCGTGGGGCTACTATGTTTTCTTGCGCGACGTGGCGAACGGGCAGGTCTGGTCCGCCGGGTACCAACCGGTGGGACGCGAGCCGGACAGCTACGACGTCGCCTTCTTCGAAGACCGCGCCGAGATCACGCGTAAGGACGGTCCGATCGTGACCTCGACCGAAATCATCGTCTCGACCGAGGACGATGCGGAGGTGCGCCGCGTATCGATCACCAACAACGGTAATCGCATAAAAGAAATCGAACTCACCACCTACTCCGAAGTGGTGCTGACCACGCCGGATGCCGATGCCGCGCACCCGGCATTTGCCAAGCTGTTCGTGCAGACCGAATTCATCGCGGAATCCGGCGCGCTGCTCGCCACGCGGCGCAACCGCGAACCGGCCGAGCCGCAAATGTGGGCCGCCCATGTGAGTGTGTTGGAGGGGCAGGCCGTCGGCGGCTTGCAATTCGAAACCGACCGGGCGCGCTTCTTGGGACGCGGAAACGATTTACGTAACGCCGTGTCGATCGTCGATGCCCGGCCGCTGTCGAATACGACCGGCACCGTCTTGGACCCGGTGCTCGCCCTGCGTCGCCGGGTGCGGATTGCGCCGGGTGAAACCGCGCGCGTCGCGTTTTGGATGATCATCGCGTCGAGCCGCGCACAAGCGCTGTCGCTCACCGACAAGCACCGCGACACCGCCGCATTCCACCGCGCGAAGACGCTGGCCTGGACTCAGGCTCAGGTGCAGCTCAGATATCTGGCCATCGATTTCGAGGCTGCCCGGCAATTTCAGCGCATCGCCAACCGGGTGCTGTATGCGGACAGCTCGTTGCGCGCGGCGCGCGACATTCTGGCCAAAAACCTGCTCGGTCCATCGACCTTGTGGACCTACGGCATATCCGGCGACCTGCCGATCGTACTGATTCGAATCGACGATGAAAACGATCTGGAGATCGTCAAGCAGTTGTTGCGTGCCCACGAGTATTGGCGCCTCAAGCGTCTGGCGGTCGATCTCATCATTCTCAACGACAAGCCGCCTTCGTATGCATCCGATCTGCAGCTCGCCATCGATGCGGCGATCAGGACGTCGTTGGCGCGCGGGCGCGACGAGGCAGGCTCCAGCCGTGGCGGAGTGTTCTCGCTGCGCGGCGATCTGATGCCGGCATCGAGCGCCGATCTGTTGCAGACGGCGGCACGCGCGGTGTTCATCGCGCGCCGCGGGACGTTGGGAGACCAGCTCGCGCGCTTGCGCGAACCGGAACCCACGCCGCGCGTCCGGCTTCCGGCCGCGGCGGCGCCGGTACGCGCGGCAGCGGCCCGCTCACTGCCGCCGCTCGAGTATTTCAACGGTCTCGGCGGCTTCGGCGCCAACGGCCGCGAGTACGTCACGGTGCTCGACGAAGGCCAGCGTACCCCGGCACCTTGGGTGAACGTGATTGCCAATCCACGGTTCGGGTTTCAAGTCTCCACGGAAGGCGCCGCGAGCACGTGGTCGTTGAACGCGCGTGAAAATCAGCTGACGCCCTGGTCGAACGATCCCGTCAGCGACACGCCCTCGGAGGTCATCTACCTGCGCGACGAGCAGAGCGGCAAAGTCTGGAGCGCGACGCCGCAGCCCATCAGGCAACCGACGGCCTCGTACGTGATTCGCCATGGGTTTGGCTACAGCCGTTTCGAACATGCATCCCACGGCATCGTCCTCGACCTGTTGCAGTTCGTTCCGCTCGCCGACTCGCTGAAAATTTCGCGTTTGAAAATCACCAATCGCTCGACCGAGACCCGGCAATTATCGATCACGCATTATCTCGACTGGGTGCTCGGCAATCAGCGCAGCCGGACCGCACCGTTCATCGTGACGGAAATCGAGCCAAAGACGTCGGCGCTCCTGGCGAAAAACCCGTGGCGGAGCGAGTTCCAGACGCGCGTGGCGTTCATGGATATGTTGGGCCGCCAACAGACCTGCACTGCCGATCGTGCGGAATTCATCGGTCGGCACGGCTCGCTGGCCGAACCCGTGGCCCTGTTGGGCCCGCATCGCCTGTCGAACCGGGTCGGCGGCGGCCTCGACCCATGCGGCGCCTTGCAGACCAAACTGACGCTGCGCGCGGGCGAGGAAACCGAACTGGTGTTTTTGTTGGGCGAGGAGGCGTCGCAGGACGCGGCGGTGGCGTCGATCGAGCGCTATCGCAGCGCCGATCTGGATGGGGTGTTCAAGTCCGTGACGGATTATTGGGACCAGACGCTCGGCGTGGTGCAGGTGAAGACTCCCGACCGTACCGTCGACCTGCTGCTCAACGGCTGGTTGCTGTATCAAACGTTGGTATGCCGCGTGTGGGCGAGAACCGGCTTTTATCAATCGAGCGGCGCCTACGGTTTTCGCGATCAGCTGCAGGACGTCATGGCGCTCTGCGTGGCCCGCCCGGCGCTGGCGCGCGAACACATCCTGCGCGCGGCAGCGCGGCAATTCGAGGCGGGCGACGTTCAGCATTGGTGGCTGCCCACGTCCGGACAGGGCGTCAAAACGCGCGTTGCGGACGACCGCGTCTGGCTGCCGTTCGTCGTCGCGCATTATCTGGAGGTGACCCACGATCATGCCATCCTCGACGAACCGGTACCGTTTCTGGAAGGACCGCCGCTGGGACCGGACCAGCAGGAGGTATTTGCCGCGCCGGCGGCGACCGCTCGCAGCGCCGGCCTGTTCGAGCATTGCGTGCTGGCCTTGGACTCAAGTCTGGCCATCGGCTCTCATGGTCTGCCGCTGTTCGGCACCGGCGACTGGAACGACGGCATGAACCGGGTGGGCGAGGCCGGACGGGGCGAAAGCGTCTGGCTCGCTTGGTTTCTACACACGACGCTGCTGCGCTTCGCGCCGCTGGTCGAACGGCGGGGCGATCCGTCCAAAGCGGTGCTCTGGCAGAAACATGCCTTCGCCATGCAGCAGGCCATCGAACGCGAGGCCTGGGACGGGGACTGGTATCGGCGCGGCTACTACGATGACGGGACGCCGCTCGGCTCGGTGTCGAGCGACGAATGCCGCATCGATGCGATCGCTCAATCCTGGGCGGTCATTTCCGGCGGCGGCGATCCTGAGCGCGCCGTGCGGGCCATGTCGGCGGTCGACGCGCAGCTGGTCAGCCGCAGCGACGGACTGGTGAAACTGTTCACGCCGCCCTTCGATCGCTCGCGCCACGATCCGGGCTACATTCAAGCGTATCCCCCGGGGTTGCGCGAAAACGGGGGGCAGTACACTCACGCGGCGATGTGGACGACGCTGGCGTTTGCGCTGATGGGCGACGGCGACCGAGCCGGAGAACTATTCTCGCTGCTCAATCCGATCAATCATGCGAGCACGCGCGCCGGTATCCATCGCTACAAGGTCGAGCCCTACGTGGTCTGCGCGGATGTTTATTCCGCCGAAGCGCACGTCGGCCGGGGTGGCTGGACGTGGTACACCGGTTCCGCCGGCTGGATGTATCGGGCCGCCCTCGAGGGCATACTCGGGATGCACGTCCGCGGCAACGTCTTGTCGATCGATCCCTGTGTGCCGCGCGGCTGGCCGGGTTTTGAACTCACCTACAAGCACGGCTCGTCGCGCTATCACATCGCGGTTGATAATCCGCACGGCGTATGCCGCGGCATCGTCCGCGCCTCAGTCGACGGTCGGGAGATTTCCGCGTCCGCCTGCGACATCACCTTGCTGGACGACGGCAGCTACCACTACGTCCGCGCCACACTGGGTTGAACCCGGGCGGTGCGGACGGCCGCGGCTCACCCGTCAGCTGCGTCGGGCTCGAAAGGCCGTAAACGCTTTGACGAGCAGCATACGGGCCACCGCTCCGGTCGGCAGCATGCGCAACATGCGGAAGGCCATCGCCGGCCGCGCCAGCGCCAAGCCGCCGATCATCGCTCCGGCGGTGCCCAACCCCCGGCCGCTCGTCAGCAACCGCATGGTCCGGCTGCGCGGGAATACGTCGTCGCGAATCGTCTCGCCGGCAATCGGTTCAGCGTCGCCGCGGGCCGGCCGGGGACGCGGCTCGAGGATGCGCCGGATTTCCGCCCGCGACTCGGCCATCTTGGCCAACGTATCGATCCTTCCAGCAGGGTTGGGTACAGCCATCGTTCAGTCCTGATCCGAGAGAATACGTTCGAGAATGACGCGGTCTTCCGCCCATTCCTTGCGCACGGTGCCCAAAAACTCCGACTTTGCGCCGATGGTCTTCGAACGATACAAGGCGGCAATGACCGCCACGACCAAGAATCCACCGCCCATCGACGCGATCGCCGTCACGCGGTACGGCGTATCCCAAGTCAGCGCAATCAAGAGGAAACAGGCGCACAGCAGCACGAAGAAAACGCACACGCCCAACACGACCGAGGCAAGCAGTCTTGCCTTGATGTCGAGTTGCGTTCGCTCCAAATCCTGCGCGGCTAGTTCCACATAGCCGATGAAATGACGCAGGATGGCCGGAGTGGCTTTCGGCAACGACCAGAGCAGTCTCACTGTCGAAACCTTACGAACGGCGCGTCGCCATGATACCCATCACGGCACCGACCAGCGCGGCGATGCCGACCGCCTGCCACGGACTATCGTGCACGTAATCGTCGGCGGTGCTGGCTACGCGCCCGGCCTGCCGACGCACGGTACTCGCGCCTTCCGCCAGACTTTCCTTGGCGGTATTCACCGCGGCCATCACCTTGCTGCGCACGCGCGCGACGTCGGCGTCCTTGAGGTCGGCAATGCGGGCCACCAGATCCTCCACGTCGGCGATCAAACTTTTGATCTCGCTGGATGCGACCGACTTGACCCGACTCGCCCCCTCGCTCGCGTGGTCCACCACCCGTCGCCCCGAGGCGAGCGCTTCGTCGGCAGTTCCGTCGTAGGTTTCCATCGAATATCTCCTTAACATGATAATTATCGAATGAGCGTCGCACAGCGCGACGCCCGCCAAAGAATGTCGTTCAAGACGAGCGCGGCGCGATCGGTGCGTTGTTGTCGCCGCCGATGACGACTTCGACCCGTCGGTTCAACTGTCGCCCGCCGGAATCCGCATTGCTCGCCACCGGATAAGCCTTGCCGTAGCCTTCGGTGCCGATCCGCGACGGATCGATGCTCCGCGTCAGCAGAGCCGCCTTGACGGCGTCGGCCCGGCGCTGCGAAAGATCCAAGTTGAACGAGTCGGAACCGACGCTGTCCGTGAACCCGTCGATTTGCACGCGGCGGCTGGGATGCTCGGTGAGGAATTGCGAGAGCTGGTCCATCTTCCGCGTCGCGCCCGCGTTCAACGTCGCCTTGCCGGTATCGAACAACACGTCGCCAAGTGTCAGCACCAGACCACGATCGGTGGGTTTCGCCTTGAGTGCATCGATTTCCGACTGCAGGCGCGCGGCCTGTTCGTTCGCCGCGGCGGTTGCCACTCGCGCATTCTCCACTTCACGACTGCGCGCGGCGAGTTGAATCCGATCGCGTTCGGCCTGCCCCGACGCCACGCGCGCATCATCCGCCTTGCCGGCCGCACGCACTTGGGCGAGTCGGGCGGTCTGGGCCGCCAGGTAGGCCGGCTGGTCGACGTTCTTGTCGTCATGATGGAGCTGGGCCGCTTCGGCCGTGTCCAGATACTTCTTCGCGGCTTCGAGATCGAGCGCGGAATACTTGGTTACGTTCGGATCGGCTTGGGCCGACTGTACCGCCGTTCGAGCGGCTTCGAGTTCAGCGTTCGGCTGCGGCATCGAGGCGCATGCACCCAAGCCCAAGGTGGCGACGGCCAGGCCGGTCAGTAATTTTATTTTCATGGCGAACCCTTATTGAACAGGCTGGGGAGCGACGGGCATGGGCTGGGTCGCCCGCATGGACTCGGCACGCAACGCTTGCATGCTGGCGTCGAACTCAGCGGCCGCCTTGTGAGACTGCGCCGTACGCGCCGTGGCTTCGGCAAGTTGAGCGTCCACGTCCGCCTGTTCGGCAAAGATGGTGGCGGGCTGGCCGTCCTTGTCCGCCGCAGCTTTCTGAGCACGACTGAGCTTGTCCTTGGCGGTTGCCAATTCGACGGGCGCGGACTGAGGCGCACCGGCTTGTTCCGCACGCTGCACGGACGCCTGCGCGACCGCTATTTTTTCGTTGGGGATCGGACTGCTCGCGCAGGCGGACAATCCCCATGCCGCGGCAGCGACCGCCGCCGTCTTAAAGGATGTCGCCAGGATCATTTTTGTCATGTTGTCTCCTCGTGATCATTACAAAACGGCCTAAACCTTGCTGCGGAGCCCGCCGATCAATGTTTGGCGAGATGGGCTTCGCATATTTCGTGCAGTACTTCCGGCAACCGGCCATAGTCGCGTGCCTTGTCGAGGAAATGCGTGGCGCCCAGGGCGATGGCCGCATTCTTGTACTCGGGCAGGTCGTAGTTGGTCAATACGATGATGCGCGGCTTGAGCTGCGTGGTCGCGAGCGCGCGCATGACCCCGAACCCCGTCCCTTGCTTCAAGTGCAAATCGAGAATGATGACGTCGACGGCATCGCGTCGCACGGCCGCCAGCGCGCCCGCCTCGGTATCGGCGGTGCCGATGAGTTCGACTTCGGGAATCTGTCTGATCGCTTCGGTCAGGCGCTCCGTGAGCACTTTGGAGTCTTCCACAAGCAAGACCCGCAAACCGTTGGCCATTACGATTGCGTCCGAATGGATTGCACGCACGCGAACCTCCGCTCAGCGATTGAAATTTCCATGGCGTTACTGGATCAGCCCGTTGCGCAGCGCATACGAGGTGATGTCGGCATTCGCGCTGAAACTCATCTTCTCCAAGATCCGGCTGCGATACGTGCTGACCGTCTTGACGCTGAGGCTGAGTTCGTTGGCGATATCCGAGACGCCGCGACCGGCGGCGAGCTTGCAAAAGATTTGAAATTCTCGAGTCGAGAGACGGGCATGGAGAGGTTTGTCAGGATCGCCGTCCAAGTCGGCGACCAAAATTTCGGCCAATGCCGCGCTCACGTAGCGTCGTCCCGACAGCACGGTGCGCACCGCCTTCATGAGTTCTTCGGGGGCACTGTCTTTCGACAAGTAACCGCTCGCACCCGCGCGCAAGACGTTGACGGCGTATTGCTGTTCAGGGAGGCCGCTCATGACCAAAACCCGCACCGTCGGATGCCCCGTTTGAATGTGCCGCAAGATATCGAGTCCGCTGCGGTCCGGCATATGTATGTCGAGCAGCACCAGATCCCACTCCTGTTGCCGCAGCAAATCCAGAGTCTCATTCCCACTGGCCGCCTCGCCGACGGCGTTGATGCTGGAATCGGTCTCCAAAAATTGTTTGAATCCCGCGCGAACGACGGCGTGATCGTCGGCGATCAATACTCTTGACACGTACATCTCCCTTGACGCCAGCGCCTAATTGCTCGCGCACTCTTGGCTTTGTGAATATCCATTTAATTTGTTGTACAGCGTCTTCAAGCTGCAGCCCAACGCATCGGCGGCACGCCGTTTATTACCCTTGAAATAGTCCAAGGTGGCTTCGATCAACGAACGTTCCATATCGTAGATTCGGGAGCCGACTCGAATATCCAACCGTTCGCGGTCCGGCGCGTCGGGCACTTTGCCCGGCATGCCGTTTTGGATCAAGGGGACGAGATCGAGCGACTGGTCGCACAAGATGAATGCGCGTTCGACACAATTCCTCAACTCACGGACGTTGCCCGGCCACGTATGCTCCTTCAACGTCATCCGTGCCCCTGCCGACAAATGTTTTTGAACGCTGCCGTGGGCGTTCAACTCCGCCAGAAAATGTTCCGCTAAATCCTCGACATCGTTACCGCGACTGCGTACGGGCGGCAGATCGATCGGAAAGACGGCGAGCCGGTACAGCAAATCCTCGCGCAACTGGCCGTTTTGCACGGCCCGCAACGGGCATTGATTGCTCGCAGCGATGATTCGTACGTTGACGACCGACTCCGTGCTCGCTCCCACTCGATAATAGGTGCCGGCCTCCAATACCCGCAGCAGACGGGTCTGCATATCGAGCGGCATTTCGGTGATTTCATCCAGCAACAGCGTGCCGCCTTGGGCCCGCTCCAACACGCCCGCCTGCGCGCGCAATGCACCGTTGAAACTGCCTTTCTCATAGCCGAACAGTTCGGCTTCGATGAGCCCGGCGGGTATTGCACCGCAGTTCACCAGCACGAAAGGTCCGTTGCTGCGCGCGCTCGCCTGGTGAATGGAGCGCGCCACCAACTCCTTGCCGGAACCACTCTCGCCGGTCAGCAGCACGCTGGCTTCGGTGGGCGCGACGCGTTCTATCAGATGCGCCACTTCACGCATGGCCTCGGATTCGCCGATCAATGCAACGGGCGCCAAGCGCTGCACGGGCAGGTCTAAAAGCACACTTCGCACTGAATTGGTCGTCATCGTGATGGTCTCTCCGCGCCCGTGTAATCGTTACACTAAACACCGCGTGATTTGTAACCTGCGGTGTCATCCCCCGCCAGGGACGGGTACTTAATATGGGCTCGGAAATTGCCTTAGTTATTGTCGGTGTTTGTCCGACGCGTATTCCGTCCCACAGCGCCAGCAATGCGTGAACTGGGCTTCCGACACCTCGCCGCAGCCGGCACACGACCAGGGGTGCCCGGCCGGGGACGGCTGCGTCCCGCGTGCCAACACGCTGAGCGCAAAGCGCTCATCGGTATCATCGACATATAACTGCGGCCACGTTTCCATCATCGGCAGATCGCCGAGTGCGCCGGCCAGGTACTGATTGCGCAGTTCGCACGGGATGCCGGCGGTGATGAGCATGTTGCGCGCATGGGCCACCTGTAACAGCGTCGCGGCTCGGTACACCCGTTTCATCTACGCGCGTCAGGCGCGAAACTCCTCGCGGAGCGAACTCAAGAAACGCCGTACGTCATCGCCGCGCTCCAGGGCTTCGACCAGGGCGGAGCCGACCACCACGCCATCCACATGAGGCGCGAAACGCGCGACCTGTTCAGCCGAGCGAATTCCGAACCCCGCGCAAACGGGCACGGTCGAGAGGCGCTTCACACGATCCATGTAAGCCAACACGTCGTCGGGAACTTCCACCGACTTTCCCGTGGTCCCGGTCATCGTCACGGCATAAACGAAGCCTTGAGCGGCTCTGCACAGCATGGCGAGGCGCTTTTCCGGCGTCACGGGCGTGACCATCTGTACCAACGCGAGCCCGTGCGCGTCGAGCGCCGCCTTCAAATCAGCGCTTTCCTCGAACGGCAGGTCCGGGACGATGAACCCGGCGACGCCGGCGGCAGCCGCGTCGCGCGGCAGCTGGTCGAAGCCGTACGCGAGCAGGGGATTCAAATAGCTCATCAACAGCACGGGTGGCGCTGTCTTCCCGGCACGCGCCGGCAGCATGGCGGTCAATTCCCGCAACAGCCACGGCAAGGTGACGCCATCGGCCAGCGCGACGAAACTCGCGCGTTGGATGGTCGTGCCGTCGGCCATCGGATCGCTGAACGGCACGCCGATCTCGATCACATCGCAGGCGCCGGCCACCGCGGTCAGATTTTTCTGAAAATCCTTGCGGGTCGGAAATCCCGCCGTCAGATAGCCCACCAACGCGGGTCGCCCCTGCATCACGGCGGCCTGAATTGCGCTCGAGATCGTGTCACGCGGTTTCATGGGGAGGGCGCTCACGGGGAGGCTGCCGCGTCCAAGACCGTACGCTGCAGGATGGGCATGTCCTTGTCGCCACGACCCGAGCAGCAGATCAAGATGCGGGCCCCGGGATGCGCACGGGCATACCGGCGGGCACCGAACAACGCATGAGCGGTTTCGATGGCGGGCAGTATCCCCTCATACTTAGTGCATTCGGTGAGTGCGTCCAAGGCCTCCGCGTCGCTCGCCGATTGATACGCCACCCGTCCGCTCTTCATCAAGAATGCATGCTCCGGTCCCACCCCCGAATAGTCGAGCCCCGCCGACACGGAATGGGTTTCCTGTACCTGCCCGAAGGCGTCCTGCAGTATCAAGCTGTAGCTCCCCTGCAAGACACCGGGCGTGCCGAATGTCAGGGAGGCGGCATTGTCGCCGAGCTGCGGACCGCGGCCGCCGGCTTCGATGCCGAGCAACGCGACGGCGGCGTCCTCCAGAAACGGGTGAAACAAACCGATGGCATTGGAACCGCCGCCGACGCAGGCCACGGCGACATCCGGCAGCGACCCCGCTGCCTCCAACATTTGCGCCCGAGCCTCGCGGCCGATGACCGCCTGCAGCTCGCGGACCAGGTACGGGTACGGGTGCGGCCCCACGGCCGAGCCCAACGAATAATACGTGCCGTCGGGGTCGGATACCCAGTCGCGCAATGCCTCGTCGATGGCGGCGCGCAGAGTCCGATCGCCACTGCTGACCGGCACCACCGTGGCGCCCATCAATTGCATGCGACCGACGTTGGGCGCCTGACGTTCGACGTCCACCGCGCCCATGTACACGACGCAGGGCATCCCTAAGCGCGCGGCGGCGGCGGCGCTCGCGACGCCGTGCTGACCCGCCCCGGTCTCGGCGATGATGCGCTTGGCGCCGAGCCGTTTGGCCAACAGCGTTTGGCCGACGGCATTATTGATCTTGTGGGCGCCGGTATGCGCGAGGTCCTCGCGCTTCAGCCAGACCTCGGCGCCCCAGCGCTTACTCAACGCGGGGGCGAACGACAGGGCGGTGGGACGTCCCACCCACGTCTTCAATTCATGCACGAATTCTGCTTGAAAGTCCGGGTCATCGAGGTAGCGGGTGACGCCGGCCTGGAGACGGTCGAGGGCGGGCACCAGAGTCTCCGGCACATAACGGCCGCCGAACGCGCCGTAGCGGCCCTTGACGTCGGGATAAGTTGGCGTTGGCGTCACGGGGACACGTTGCGGGGAATTCATGAATCGCGCTCCTGACGTGCTGCGGCGAGGCGGGCCACGCGCACGAATTCGTAAATTTTGTCGGGATCTTTGACGCCGGGAACCTCTTCCACGCCGCTGCTCACGTCCACGCCGAACGGCCGCACGGCCTGGATCGCTTCGGCGACGTTCTGCGCCGAGAGGCCGCCGGCCAGAATGACGTCGGTCTGGCGTGCCAGCTCGGCAGCACGACCCCAGTCGGCCAACTCGCCGATACCGCTCGAAGGTCCTTCGAACAGCATGCGCCCCGGCAGCGGACTCGGTGTCTTGCGGCCGAAGCGTACGACGGGCAGTACTTTGACATGCGCCGGAATTTTCAACTCGCGCAAATCCTCGACGTCGGTCTGAAAATAGTCAGGTTTGAGGATGCGGCAGATGTCGTCCACTTTCATTTGCAGGGGATGCTGGGCCACCGCGAAACGCAGAATACCGGGCGGGGCGAGGGCCGCGAGCTGCGCCGCCTGGCCGGGCGTCACCTGACGAGGGCTCGGCGCGAAGACGAAGCCGATCGCGTCGACCTCGGCCGCCACCGCCGCGGCAATGGCATCGGCACTCGTCATGCCGCATATCTTGATCCACATGGCGCGGAGTGTAGCCATTTAGGACGGCAGTGTCCGCGCCGCCCGCAACATTTCGGCGAGCAGGGCGGCGGGATCGTCGCAGGTCATCAAGGCCGTGCCGATGAGCGCCACCCGGTAGCCGTGCGCGCGCATCGAACGCGCGTCGGCCGGGGTCGCGACACCGCTTTCCGCCACGCAGGGCCACTGCGGAGGCAGCAGCGGCGCGAGCGTCGACAGGCGCTCTTGAACCACCGCCAAGGTCTGTAGATCCCGGCTGTTGAGGCCGATCAACACGGTTTCGACACGCTGCCGGCCGTCGAGCAATTCGCACGCCAGCCGCAGGTCCGCCGCATCGAAGGCTTCCAACAACACGAACAAGCCATGTTCGGCTGCCGAATCCAACAGCTCCGCGATCCGGTCGCGCGGCAACATCCGCAAAATGACCAACACGCCGCCGGCACCCGCGGCACGCGCCTCCAATACCTGGTACGGATCGACCAGGAAATCCTTGCGCATGACCGGCACACCGAGCGGCGCCAGCACCTGCACCGCGGCGCACAGATGATCCAGCGAACCGTCGAAGCGCGACGGCTCGGTGAGCACCGACACCGCAGCGGCGCCGCCGCGTGCGTAGGCGGCGACCCGTGGCAGCCAGTCGGCCGCCGCACCGGACAACGCGCCGGCGGCGGGCGAGCGCAGCTTGAGTTCGGCAATGACGTCGAATCCCGCCGCGGAGAGCACCAAGGGTGCGGCGCGCGGCGCGGCGCCGGCACGGCGCTCCAAATCGGCAAACGATTCGTGTTGTTTGGCCAGCAGCACGCGCGCCGCGCTCGACTGGGCCATCGTATCCAAAAATCCGCTCATGGACCCGCCAACTCCCCGGCCAGTGCCTGTAACCGTAATAGCCATGCATACGCGGTACCGTTCGCGAGCACGGCCGCGGCTCGCTCGAAGCCGGCGGCCATGGACGGCGCACGCCCGGCAACGAACAACGCCAGACCGGATTGCAGCACCAGCGCCGCGCGGTGCGCGCCCTGCTCGCGGCCGGTAAACACATCGCGTAAGGCATCGAGGTTGGCAGCGGCATCGCCGCCGGCCAACTCCGCCGGCTGACACCGCGCAAAACCGAAATCTCGTGGATCGATCTCGAGACGGCGCACGACACCCGGCCGCACGTCGAAGACCTGAAAAGGACCTATCGGGGTGGCCTCGTCCCATCCGGCGGCGCCGTGAATCACCCAGCTACGTTCGGTTTTCATGCCGGACACCGCCCCGGCCAGCAATTCCGCGGCGGCAAGATCGTAGGCGCCGAGCAGCTGAAACCGCGGCGCGGCAGGATTGGTGAGCGGCCCGAGCAGGTTGAGTACGGTGCGCACGCCCAAGACGGCGCGCACGGCCGCCAGCGATTTCATGGCCGGATGGTAATAAGGCGCGAACAGAAACGTAAAGCCGGTCGCCGCGAAGCACCGCGCCGCCTGCGTCTCGTCGAGCGGCAACGTGAACCCCAAGCGCTCGATCAGGTCCGCGCTGCCGCAGCGGCTCGACACCGACCGATTACCGTGCTTCACGACCGGCAATCCACAGGCGGCGGTGAGCAGTGCGGCGCCGGTCGACAGGTTGAAGCTCGCGGACGAATCCCCGCCGGTGCCCACGATGTCGATGGCATCGGGCGCGGGGCTCAGTTGCGGCTTGCGGGCGAGCGAGCGCATGGCGCCCGCAAAACCGCGGACTTCCGCGACGGTGACTCCTTTGCCGCGCAGGGCCGCCAGCAGTGCGCCCGCCATGGCCGGCGCGAGCTCCGGTTGCGTCAACGTGGCGAGCAGTTCGGCCGCCTCGATCTCGGTCAAATCGCGGGCTTGCAGCAGGCTCTCGAGCGTGTGGCGGGCGTCGGGCACGGCGCTAGGTCTTCAGAAAGTTGCCCATCAGCGCGGGGCCGTCGGGCGTGAGTATGCTTTCGGGATGAAATTGCACACCCTCGACCGCGAGCGTGCGGTGCCGCACCCCCATGATCTCGCCTTCGGCCGTGCGCGCCGTGATTTCCAATACCGCCGGCAGACTCGACGGTTCGGCGATCAGGGAATGATAGCGCCCGGCTTGAAAACCCTGGGGTAGCCCGGCGTACACCCCCTTGCCGTCGTGCGCCACCGGCGAGACCTTGCCGTGCATCAACCGACCGGCACGCACCACCCGGCCGCCGAACACCTCGACCAACGACTGGTGGCCGAGGCAGACGCCGAATATCGGCATGCGACCGGCAAGCGCGGCGATCATGCGCATGGAAATTCCGGCATCCTGCGGCGTGCCGGGACCCGGCGAAATCACCAAGTGGGAGGCTCCGAGCGCGAGTGCATCCTCGACCGTGATCCGGTCGTTACGAAACACCTCGACGTCCGCGCCCAGCATCAGGAACGCCTGTACCAGGTTGTAGGTGAACGAGTCGTAGTTGTCGATCAACAGCACTTTCGGTTGCATGGCTACAAACCCTCCGCCGCGATGGCGAGGGCGCTGCGCAACACGGCGCTCTTCGCCAGGACTTCTTGGTATTCGGCCTGCGGCGAACTATCCGCGACGATCCCGCCGCCGGCCTGGTAGCTGTAGGTATCGCCGCGGAACACCAGCGTGCGGATCGTGATGGCTTGATCCAGGTCGCCGCGCCCGCCGAAGTAGCCCACCGTCCCGCCGTAGAGCTGCCGCCCGACCGGCTCCAACTCGTCGATGATTTCCATCGCGCGAACCTTCGGCGCGCCCACCAAGGTACCGGCCGGAAACGTGGCGGCAAACAAGTCGAAGGCGTCTTGGCCCGCGCGCAAGGTGCCGCGAACGCCGCTCACCATGTGCATGATGTGGCTGTAGCGCTCGATCACCCGGTACGGACCGACCTGCACCGAACCGGCGGTGGCGACGCGCCCCAGATCGTTGCGGGCGAGGTCGACCAACATGACGTGCTCGGCATTCTCTTTCGGGTCGGCCAGCAATTCCGTCTCCATGTCCGCATCGAGCGCGGCATCGGCACCGCGCGGCCGCGAACCGGCGATGGGACGCAATTGCGCCACGCCGCCTTGCAATTTGACCAAGGCCTCCGGCGACGAGCCCACCACCGTGATATCCCCCAGCTCGCAAAAATACATATAGGGAGAAGGATTGAGCAACCGCAGCGCCCGGTAGGTTTCGAACGGCGCGAGTGAATGGCGCCCCTCGAAGCGCAGGGCCAGCACGAGTTGATACACATCGCCGGCCGCGATGTATTCCTGCACACGGCGGACTTTCGCGGCATGCTCCGCTTCCGTCAGGGACGGCGCCGCCACGGAAAAACGATGCGCGGCCTGCGGATTGGGGATGACCAGCGTCGGTATCGCACCACGCAACGCCCGGATCACCTCGCGGCGCAGGCTCTGGCGTTCGGTCTCCGGACCGTCGTGCAGCAGCGCCACGCCGCGCGTCAAATGATCGAACACCAGCAACGATCGCGGCGCCACATAATGCGCATGCGGCACCTGGGTCTCGTCGAGACTGCGGCCCGGAACCCGCTCGAAATAGCGCACGGCGTCGTACGCGGTGTAACCCACCAAGCCGCCCAGCAACGGCACGCCGGGTATCTCCGGCAACGGCCGCGGCGCGCGGGCCAGGGCTGCGCGCAAGGCAGTCAGCAGCTCCGTCCGGTCGCGCGGCCGCGGCATGAGAATGCCGCCGACGGACAGCCCGGATGAATCCAAGCGAACTTCCAGACAGTCGCCGAACCCGATGAAGGAATAGCGCGCCAGACGCTCGCCGCCCTCGACGCTCTCGAGTAAAAAACGCGGCTTGAACGGCGCCAATTTGAGGTAGGCCGAGACCGGGGTGTCCAAGTCGGCCGCGATGTCGAAAGGTGGCTTCATGTGGGTTGACTTAAAGATTTCGAAGACAATAAAAAACCCATCACCGTGCTTGAAGCGGAGATGGGTTCTGGTGAAACGACGAGCTAGATTGAAAAGACAGCGGCCAGTGCCCATTCCTCAGGAAGGAATGCGCCACCACCCCGGATTGTTAACCACGACTCGTGAGGTTTTCATAACAAAATAGTATCGCCGCACGACGCCTCGAGCGTCAAGAGGCGATTACTTTTGCGGCATGAGCGTTTTCTTCAGCTCACGGGTCCGCTCGACGAAGCGCGGCGTCAAACCGATGTCTTCGTAGACCGGATCGCCGTGGTCGTCGCGCGAGATCACTTTCGGGCCGCGCTCGTACGGCATGGCGGCCGCTATTTCATCGAGCGCGACATGCAGCAGATCGGTGATGATCGACTCGACCGGCCGGCCGGGAAAAAGCTCGACCAGCGCGTGCAAGCGCGCCGCGTCGTCCACCGGCAGACGAATCGCATAGTCTCGAACGGTCAACAACGGCACCGGCGCTTTGCGCCAACGATCGAGCAAGGACTTGAATTTCACGACTACTCCGCCATACCGAGTGTTTGAGATACACGCATTATAGGGCCGGACGCACCATGAATATCGAATCGACCGGTCAAGAGCGTCATTGGGCGCTGGCGGCACATCTGTGCGGCCTTCTCTGGGTGGTTGGCGGGGCGAGCCTGGTGTTTTTTCCGTTCGGCACCTTGGTGTTGTTCACGATCTTGGGGCCTCTGATCATTTGGCGCACCAAGGGACAAGACATGCCGTTCGTCGCCGATCAGGCGAAAGAATCGCTGAATTTCCAGATTACCGTATTCCTCCTCGGAGTGATTTTCCTGATTTTGGCGTTCGTGCTGATCGGCTTCCTCCTGCTGTGGATTCTGGGCGTTGCGAATTTGGTGCTCGTCGTCATCGCCGCCGTCCAGGTGAGCGGCGGCAAGGCGTACCGTTATCCATTCTGTCTCCGCCTGGTGAAGTGATTTTTCGTTGAGTGCCAGTCCTCACGCGATGGTCTCCAGCACCGACCCCGCGGCACCGCAACGCGGATTGTTCAGCGTGTTCGCATACAGCCGGCGGGCGCTTCTCTTGGTGTGGACCACGAACAAGACGCTGAGCGTCGTGCTGGCGATTCTCACGTTGATCGCCGGCCTGCTGCCGGCCGGTATCGCCTACGTCGGCGCCTTGATCGTCGACGCCGTGATCCATGCGGCCGAGCTGCATCGCAGTACCGGCACGACGGTGCTCCGCCATGTCGTCAAGTTCGTCGCCCTGGAGGCGCTGCTGGTGGCGGCCACTTCCATGGCCCAGCGCGGATTGTCGCTGGCGCAATCGTTGCTGCGAGCCCAGCTCGGCCAACGCGTCAACGTCATGATCCTGGAAAAAGCGCTGACGTTGGACTTGACGCAGTTCGAGGATTCGGAATTTTACGACAAGTTGACGCGCGCGCGCCGCGAAGCGTCCAGTCGACCCTTGAGTTTGGTGATGCGCACGTTCGGCTTGGCGCAAAACGCCGTTTCGCTCATTTCCTTCGGCGGCCTGCTGGTGCATTTTTCGCCATGGGCGGTGCTGCTGCTCGTGCTGGCCGGTCTGCCGGCCTTTCTCGCCGAGGCCAAATTTTCCGGCGAAGCGTTTCGCCTGTTCCGTTGGCGGGCGCCCGAATCGCGCATGCAGATATATCTCGAATCGGTGCTGGCGCGCGAGGACAACGCCAAGGAAGTGAAGCTGTTTCAACTGGGACCGCGTTTGCTGGACCGTTACAAGGAGATCTTCACCCGCCTGTATCGCGAAGACCGCGATCTGACGTTGCGGCGCGATGGCTGGGGCTTCGGCTTGGGCCTGATCGGAACCGCCACGTTGTATGCCGGTTACGCCTGGATTGCCTCCGAAACCGTGTTCGGGGCGATGACGGTCGGCCAGATGACCATGTACTTGATGCTGTTCCGGCAGGGCCAGGCGGCGGTCAGCGCGTCGCTCTCCGCGGTGAGCGGTCTGTACGAGGATAATTTGTATCTTTCGAATCTATTCGAATATCTCGAGCAACCCGTCGGCAACAGCAGCGGCACCCGGACCACGGGACCGCGTCCGGGCGACGGCATTCGCTTCGAGGGCGTGGATTTCGTCTACCCGGGCGCGGCGACGGCCGCGCTATCGGCCATCGATCTGCATGTGAAGCCGGGACAGAGTCTGGCCCTCGTCGGTCAGAACGGCTCGGGCAAGACCACCCTCATCAAGCTGCTGACGCGTCTGTACGTACCCACCCAGGGTCGCATCTTGTTGGACGGGCTCGATCTGCAAGAGTGGGAGGAAACCACGCTGCGACAGCGGATCGGCGTCATCTTCCAAGACTTCGCCCGGTATCAAATGCTGGTCGGGGAGAACATCGGCGCGGGCGACGTGCGTGCGTTCGACGACGAGGCCCGCTGGCGCAGCGCTGCGGCGCAAGGATTGGCCGCCGAGTTCGTCGAGCATCTACCATCCGGCTACCAGACCCAGCTCGGCAAATGGTTCAAGGACGGCCGGGAATTATCGGGCGGCCAGTGGCAGAAGATCGCCCTCGCGCGCGCCTTCATGCGCAACGAGGCGGACATCCTGGTGCTCGACGAGCCGACCGCCGCGATCGACGCCGGCGCGGAGGCCGAAGTGTTCGAACATTTTCGCGAACTGACGCGCAACCGGATCGCCATCGTCATTTCGCACCGGTTTTCCACGGTGCGCATGACCGACCAAATATTGGTGCTGGAGGACGGCAGGATCGTCGAACGCGGCAGTCACGAGTCGTTGATGGCGGCGGACGGTCGCTACGCCAACCTTTTCACCCTGCAAGCACGCGGGTATCGCTGAGTTTCAATCAACGCGGGGAATCGCTATGCCTTCATTCGACGTGGTGTCAGAAATCGATACGCATGAGCTGACCAATGCGGTGGACCAAGCCGTTCGTGAGCTCACGCAGCGCTTCGACTTCAAGGGCACCGAGGCCACCTTCGAACTCGACGACGCCACGGTGACCATGAGCGCGCCGGCCGACTTTCAGCTCAAACAGATGCTCGACATCTTGAAACTGCGAATCGCCAAGCGCGGCATCGACATCGCATGCCTCGAAGTCAAGGATGCCGTGGTAAATCTCGCCAAGGCCAAACAGCTCGTGGTCTTGAGACAGGGCATCGACGCCGACACGGGGCGCAAGGTGGCGCGCTTGTTGAAGGATTCGAAGCTCAAGGTGCAGGCGCAAATCCAAGGCGAGAAGGTACGCGTCATCGGCAAGAATCGCGACGATCTACAGGATGCGATCGCCTTTCTGCGCAAGGCGGAAATAGGCCTGCCGCTGCAGTTCAATAATTTCCGCGATTAGGGCGCGCCGCGGCGCAACCCCTTCGAATAGATCACGGTGCCGTCCAGCTCGACGATGATCGCATCAATGTCGTCGATCCGATTGTAGATTTCCATGGCCTTTTCCGGTCCCAGCACGAACGCGGTCTTCGACAACCCATCGGTGCGCGTGGCGTACGGGCCGATGATGGTCGCGCTACGCACCTTGCTCGCCGAATGGCCCGTGTGCGGATCGATGATGTGGTGATAACGGACGCCGTCTTCCTCGAAGAACCGTTCGTAGTCGCCGGACGTCGATATCGCCGCATCGACCAAGGGGATTCGTGAAATGACTTCGCCCGCACCTTTTCTCGGATCGCGGATGCCGACCATCCAGGGTTTGCCGAAGCGATCGCCGATGATGCGGCTGTCACCGCCGGCCGAGACGTAGGCTCTGGTGAAACCGAGGGCCTTGAGTGCATCGATACCGCGGTCCACCGAATAGCCTTTGGCGATGCCGCCGAGATCGATACGTACGCCGGTCTGCGAGAACTGCACGGTGCGTTTCTCGGCGTCCAGAAGCACGTGTCGATAATCGATGCCCGGCAGCGCCTTCGCGATCTGTGCCTCGTTGGGCCGTAGGTGCTCGCGAAAATCGTACAGGTAACCGACGCTCGCGTACGTGATGTCAAAGGCGCCGTTCGTCAACACGGAATACTCCCTGGCCGTGGTCAACAGATCGAACAGTTCTTTGCTGATCGGCATGGGCCCGGCGGCCGCTTTGACATTGACCAACGACACCTCGCTGGTCGGCTTGTAGGTACTCATGGATTCGTCAACGTGCCGCATTTCATCGAGCACCGCATCGATTCCACGCTCGCCCGCCGCTTTGTCGTCCGCCCATAACTCGACCGTGATGCGCGTGCCCATGATGCCGTCGGTGACGCGCCGCACCCATTCGGCATGCGCCTGCATACTCAGGCACACGAGCAACGACAGCCAACAGATGCGAGCGGCACGTTGCATGTTCATAGGAGAGTCCGCCTAGCCGAGTTCAATACCGTAGAGTATCGTGACTTGCCGTCATAAATAAAACTTCGCCAGCCGGATATCGACGCCGTTGGGTTTCACGCTCTCACCACAAAGTCGTCTGAGGTTGACCATTCTCGTGGCCACGCTCGGCTATTTCGTCGATCTATTCGATCTGATCTTGTTCGTCCTGGTGCGCGTCCAATCGCTGAAGGATCTGCATGTCGCCGCGCCGGACATGCTCTCGACGGGCGCTTATCTGCTCAACGTGCAGATGGCGGGACTGCTCGTCGGCGGATTTTTCTGGGGAGTTCTCGGCGACCGGCGCGGGCGCCTGTCCGTGCTGTTGGGATCGATCGTGCTGTATTCATTCGCCAATATCGCGAATGCGTTCGTCACCTCGGTGGCCGGTTACGCGGCCTGGCGTTTCGTCGCCGGTTTGGGGCTGGCCGGCGAACTCGGTGCCGGTGTCACCATCGTCTCCGAACTGCTGCCGCAGAGAATACGCGGATATGGCAGCACCATCATTTCGAGCGTCGGGTTGCTGGGCGCGGTGGCTGCGGCACTGGTCGCCGAATGGATGCCCTGGCGTCACGCTTATGTGGTCGGTGGAGTCATGGGGCTCGGTCTGCTGGGATTACGCCTCGGCGTGCGTGAATCCGAACTCTTCACCAAGACCAAGGCGGCGACCGTGGTGCGCGGCAGCTGGCTGAAGTTGTTGAGCCGGCCGAAGCTTTTGGGACGCGTGGTGCTGATTGCGTTGGTCGGCATCCCCATCTGGTTCGTGATCGGCATATTCGGCACGTTCACCCCGGAATTTGCCAAGGCCATGGGGATGGCTCACTTGCCGAAGGTCACGACGGCGATATTGTGTCTGTACTTGGGCATGTGCGTGGGGGATGCCGGAAACGGCCTGCTCAGTCAGCGCCTGCAAAGCCGGCGCGGGGCGGTCATGGCGGCGCTCGTCACGTTGGGCTGCCTGTTCGCGTTGTATCCCAGGATCGCCGGCCGCTCGGTGTCGATCTATTACGTCGCGTATTTTGCTCTCGGCTGCGGTATCGGCTACTGGGCCATGTTCGTGCAGATCGCCGCCGAACTGTTCGGCACCAATTATCGTGCGACCGTCACCACCAGCGTGCCCAATCTAGTGCGCGGCGCCGTGATACCGATGACACTGACATTTCAGTTGCTGCTACCCGCCTTCGGCGTCATGGGCTCGGCGCTCTGGGTGGGCTACGCAGTGCTCGGCGTGGCCTGCGCGGCGATACTCGCGCTGCCGGAAACCTTTCACCGCGACCTCGATTACAACGAGATGCTCTAGCGAGCGCGGCGGCTCAACCGCCACTGAACGACGACCATGGCGCTGCCGATCATGCCCCCGAGATGCGCGAAGTGTGCGATTCCGGACAACGTGCCGGTGACGCCCATGAACAATTCGACGCCGGCGTAGATCGCGGCAAACACCCAGGCCGGCATCGGTATGGGTGGAATGAGCGGAATGACCTTGCGATGCGGAAATAACAGCGCGTAGGCCAACAGCAGCCCGAACACGCCGCCCGAGGCGCCGATCGTCGGCGCCGGCGGTGTGCCGAGCCAAGCCGGGACGATCAACTGGGTCAGGGCGGCGGTCACCACGGACGCGAAGTAGCAGGCGCACAAGCGCCACGGACCCACGTAGCGCTCGATCTCCGCCCCGAACATCCAAAGGCCGAGCATGTTGAGCAACAAATGCGCGATGTTGTCGGTGCTGTGCAGGAAGGCATAAGTCACCAGCTGCCAGACGTGAAAATAGGATCGGCCGTCGATGGGCTGCAAGGGCCACAAGGCCAGCAACTCA
The DNA here is from genome assembly GCA_964658135.1 of uncultured Acetobacteraceae bacterium. Classification (GTDB taxonomy): domain Bacteria; phylum Pseudomonadota; class Gammaproteobacteria; order Steroidobacterales; family Steroidobacteraceae; genus Bog-1198. Next base: position 23,329 of record CAZZXZ010000042.1, read on the forward strand.
TCCAGACCGCCTCTCGACAACGACTGTAGGACGAACACGACCGCGTTGGCGGCGATCAGTGACTTAACTGCGCGGATATTCCTCACGCATCATTCTAACTCACCGCACCGACCCGTCGTGCATGCGTCGACCGGACGTTCAACCCCGCGATTGTTTTTTCTCCTTCTTGGCGGCGCGTTTTTCCTCCAACGTCTTGCTCGGCTTCTTTTTTTCTTCCTTCTTTCGATCCATGCCTTTACCCATGATTCGCACTCCTATGGTGTCAAGAAACGATCAATCCTGCTTCGGCCGGCCCAACCCCGGCTTGCGAGTCAACATTTTACGCTCGACGTCGCGGGGCGGCTTCGGTGGCTTCTCACTGACTTTCGTGATGCGCAATTCCCGCCCCGCGACCAAGACTTTCTGTAACAGTTTGAACACCGGCTTCGGCATCCCTTCCGGCAGATCGACGAAGCTGTGATCCTCGCGAATGTCGACACGCCCGATGTGCACGCCCTCGATGCCGGCTTCGTTCGCGATGGCACCCACGACGTTGCTCGGCTTGATGCCATGCGTGGCTCCCACTTCGATACGGAAGGTCTCCATCAGACCGCTGGCCGACCGGGGGCGCGGCTCGCGCGACGACTCGGACGGCCGTTCCGCCGCGGCCGGTGCCGCGCGCTCGCGAGGGCGGTCTGCATCGCGAGGACGTTCTGT
>CAZZXZ010000043.1:0-23577 GCA_964658135.1 uncultured Acetobacteraceae bacterium
CGATCCACGGCGATATCGTGGTGGCGAAGCTCTTGGCTAGAAATGGTCCGAGCGGCTGCCCCTCCCACGCTTGCATGTCGCGCGCCGACCAGTCGTTCAACAGGCACACGCCGAATACATGGTCCTCCGCAGCCGCGAGCGGAATGCTCGAGCCGTGTGGGTTGCCCTGTCCGAAAAAAATACCGAGCTCGAATTCATAATCCAGACGGCGGCTGGCCTCGACCACCGGCTGGGTCGCGCCAATCGGCATGAGTTGCCCTCGCGGCCGCCGCACGGCCTGTCCGGACACTCCGACCGATGAGCTTCGCCCGTGATAGGCGATCGGGATCCATTTATAGTTCGGCAGCAAGGGCGCATCCGGCCGCAACAAGCGACCCACCGCGGTGGCGTGGTGGATCGACGAATAGAAATCCGTGTAATCGCCGATGTGCGCAGGAACGGCATATTCCACGGCTGCCTGCGTCACCAGACAGGCCGCCCACCGGTCGCGTAGCGATGAGCCTTCGAGCAGGCCTTCGAACACGGCGCATCGCAGTGCGCGCCAGTAGGCCGGCCCGAGTTCCATCAAGGGGTTTAGCGTCGCACCGCTACCGGCATTGGCGGCAACCGTAGCTGCGTCATGCAACACACCGGATGCCGCGAGTGCCGCGAGATCCAGGATCCGATCGCCGATGGCAATGCCGCCGCGAAACACCGCCGGGGAGTCGACCGCTCGAAACACCGCGATCGGTAAATTCTGAATCGGAAAATCGCCGTCGGGATCGTTGGCCGAGGCGACCCAACTCGTACGTTGCGGATCGTTCGTCTCGTCGAGCGCGATGAAATCCGTCATGGCAGTCACAATCCACGGAAAGTTATGTGCCGAGTATGATATGCCGGGTCGACATGGCCCGCTCGATCAATGAGCGAGTGCTGAAGCCCGGGTGGGCAACAGATGGACCAGCGGCTCGGCGCGGTGGATGAGATAACCTTGCGCCAAATCCACCCCGATCTGCCGCAGTGCATCCCGCACGTCGGCGCTTTCGACGAATTCGGCAATCGTCTGCACGCCGACCACCTTGGCGACTTCGCAGAAGCAGCGAACGGCGGCGTTATCCAGTGCGTCGTCGAGCAACCTGGTAATAAATTGACCGTCGATTTTCAGGTAATCCACAGGCAACATGCGTAGGTAGCCGAAGGACGAGGCGCCGGCGCCAAAATCGTCGAGCGCTATGCGCGCTCCCAGCAAGCGAAGTTCTTCGATGAATCCTTTCGCATCGCCCAAATTGGTGATCGCGGTGGTCTCGGTGATTTCGAAGCACAATTTCCGAACGTCGAAGCGCGCGTCGTGAATCATGCGGATGAGATCGCGGTGGAAGGCACGATCGCCGATGGATTGCCCGGACAAATTGATGGCGATGGTATCGATATGCTCGACGCTGGTCGCTTCAGCATGCAGCAGCTCGAACACGCGATGTACCACCCATCTGTCGATGCGCGATGCCAGGTGAAAGCGCTCGGCCGACGGCAGAAAAGCGCCGGGTTGGACCAGCGATCCATCGTCGTCCTGCAGCCGCAGCAACACTTCGCAGTGCAACCCGGATCCCGGACCGTCGATGGGTTCGATGTGTTGCGCGAAGAGCACGAAGCGATTCTCGTCCATCGCGGCTTCCAACCGGTTCACCCACTGCATTTCGCCTTGCCGAACCTGTATGGCACTGTCCGACTCGACCCATAAATGCACCCGATTTCGGCCGGCATCCTTGGCCGCATAGCAGCAGCTGTCGGCGGCTTGCATGACCGCAGCGGAGCTTGCCCAACGAACGTCCACGGGAACGACGCCGATGCTGGTGCCGACCCGATAGCGCTTGCCATCGTGCGTGAATCGATACGATTCCATTTGTTCGCAGATTTTCTGGGCGATGACCTGACCTTGTTCGATGCTGCAGTTTTCCAAGATCACGCCGAATTCGTCGCCCCCCAAGCGCGCCACCGTATCGCGACCGCGCACGCTGGCTAGGAATAGCGCGCTGACCTGTCGCAATAATTGATCGCCGGCCGAATGACCGCAGGCGTCGTTGACCACTTTGAAGGCGTCGAGATCGATGAACATCACGATGTGCGTCCCGCCGTCCAAGGTCGTAGCGGCCAGTAATCGCGACAGCCGTGTCTCGAACTCCGCTCGATTGACCAGACCGGTCAGCGAATCGTGCGCTGCGCGGTGGCTCATTTCGCGGCTCAATCGGCGCTGCTCCGTGACGTCATGGAACACGAGTACCGCACCCAGGATTTTGCCCTCGGCGCTGCGGATGGGGGACGCCGAGTCTTCGATGCCGTACTCCTTGCCCGTGCGCGACACCAACGTCGTATTGCTTTGCGGACCCGCGGTCCTGCCTTGGTCGAGACACATGGCCACCGGATTGGTGCTGACTTGGCGAGTTTCCGCATTCAAGATATTGAAGACTTCCTCCAGCGGTTTGGAGCGGGCATCTTCCTTGCTCCAGCCCACCATGGTCTCCGCCACGGGATTCAGCCATTGCACGCAGCCCTGCTGATCGGTGGTGATGACCGCATCGCCGATCGAATCCAGTGTGACGCGCACCAAGTCGTAACTTTCGGCGAGCTCGCGTTGCAGCTGCCGTCGCTCGGTGATGTCCTGAAACGCGCCGACCAGTCGGATCGCGATGCCGTCTTCGAATTCGGCGGTACCGGTGGCTCGAGCCCAGAAACGCCTTCCCGTGGCGGAGATCAGCTCCAGTTCCTCATCGTAGGGCCGACCCAGCCGTATGCAATCGTCGACGGCTTGCTGTATGGCGGCGCGCGATCCCTCGGTGTAGAACCGTAATGCTCCATCTAACGTGGTTACGAAGTTCTCGTCGACATCGTGCAGACGCCGCACTTCTGCCGACCAGGTCAACCGGCCGCAGGTCAGGTCGAGTTCCCAACCCCCGACGCCGGCCGCCTCACCAGTGCGGGCGAGAAAATCCTGGCTTTCGCGCAGCGCAAGTTCGGCTTCGCGGCGCTGGGTAATATCGGTGTGGATCAGGAAAAGTCCCTTCACGTCGCCCGATTCGCCGTGCTGGGGAATGAACACCACGTGGCAATGACGCACGCCGACGCGCGTGTTCAGCTCGCCTTCGTCGGTCACCATGCTACCGCTCAACGCGTTTTGCAGCGAGCGTTCCAAGCCGGCAAAAGCCGCCGCACCGTAAAAATCCTGCAGGCTCGTGCCGACGATCGCAGCGCGATCTGTGTCGAACCAATCCGCATACCCGCGGTTGACGAAGCGGTAACGCAAATCGGAATCTACATGAGCGATGAGACCCGGGAAGTTATCCGTTACCAGTAAGAGCCGTTGTTCGCTCAACCGCATGGCTTCGTGACTGATCCGCAATTCCAGGCTGGCAGCCCGTTCGGCCGCACGCGCGGTTGCCAGACGTTCGGTCATCGCATTGAACGCCGATGCCATTGCGCCGATTTCGTCCGGCGTGACGACCGTCAAACGATGATCCACCGACCCGCCGGCCACCGCCAGCATGCCTTCCACGAGTGCAGTGATCGGTCGTCCCAACTTTTCGCTGGTCCGTCGCGTGTATAAAAAAAGCATGCCGATGGTGACACTGCCGCCGATCGCCAGGATCAGCGCGATATCGAACATGCTCGTCTCGGCGCGCGCCCGCTGGCGTGCAAACATGACGCTTTGTGTCTCCACTATCCGTTGGCTCAAAACACGAAAAGTCTTTATCAAATCATTGCCGGTGCCGGCCTTGACGATGCGCATGGCTGCCTCGGGATCTCCCGCGCGAGCCAACGCCACCGTTTGCGCGAGTTCAGCCAGTTTTGCGAAGACAACCGGAGGGATTTTTTCGACCACTTCCCCGGACTCGTGATTCGACGTCAATTGTCGCAGCGTCGCGAGTTGGAGGGGCGCGTCAACACTACTCGAGGTGTAGGGCTCTAGATATTTATCGTCCCGTGTGAGCAGGTAGCCGCGTTGTCCGGTCTCGGCATCGAGCAGGTCACGCTCCAGCGCGCTCAACACCCGATCGATATGCGCCGTTCGTGCAATCGCTGCACGATCCGCTTTGACTCGTTGCAGACCGGCAAACAGAGCGCCGACCAAGAGAAGGACGGCGCAGACCGCGATGGCGAATAGACGCCATATGCGGGTATTGACGGTAAGACCCGAAAAGCGGGAGAAGTTGGTCCGGAACATAGTGCAGGCGCAGGCTACGTGGGCGGACATGAGCAATGGTGGCTCTAAGTCACATATCGGCGCATAAATGCCGGTCGATAAACCGCTTTTCTGCAGGAAACGACGCAAAAATGTGAACGAGTAGCCAACATAGAGACCTGCTGCTGGTTCGCCGGGGAACGATCGCTAAGATGGATCTATGCTCACCAGCGAATCCTTGGACAGCATGGCGCCGGCCGCCGCGCAGAAGCCCGGCACCTCCGCCCGCGAGTCAGATCGGTTGGCAGCGCTGCGTTGCCTAGGTCTTTTGGATACGCCGCCTTCCGAATCCTTCGATCGGATCACTCGGCTGGCTGCGGAAACGCTCGACGTACCGATCGTGCTGGTGTCGCTCATCGATGAGGCGCGGCAATGGTTCAAGTCGCGGGTGGGACTCGACGTCACGGAAACGCCGCGACAGGTGTCGTTTTGCAGCCATGCGATCAGCAATCGTGAACGGTTGAATATTCCCGACGCCTCCCGTGATCCGCGCTTTTCGAGCAATCCGCTGGTCACGGGCGCCCCGCACATTCGTGCCTATCTCGGTATACCGATCCATAGCCTGGAAGGCCATGCCATAGGCACCTTGTGTGCGATCGATACGCGGCCACGCGCATTTTTCGAGCGTCATTTGAACACGTTGGGTGATCTCGCCAAGATTCTCGAAGAATCGATTCAGGCGCGAGAACTCGTGGCGTTGGTCGCACGGCAGACCGAACGACTCAAACTCACTAATTTGGAACTCCTGGAGCAGGTAAGCAAAACGGAGGAGTTGGAGCGGACCGTACGTCTTTTGGAGCAACGGATACGCGCGACCACGGAGCATACATCCGTCGAAGTTGGCTGAGGCGCCCGCGGTATTCAGGCCACCTTCGCGGTCAGAAACTCGGCCGTGCGGGCGAATTCGCGCTGTAAATCGAGGGTCAGCGTCGCCAGTTGAGCGCGGTTACCCGCTTTGGCCGCGGACTCGAGGCGTTCTGCCGCAATCAAGGAAGAACGGGCATGAACGTTGGCGCTGGCGCCGCGAATCTCGTGGGCGTTCTTGCTCAAGGTGTCGGTGTTCCCCTGCGCCAACGCATCGGTAATGATCTCGAGATTGGAACGACCGGTTTCGAGGTATTGGGTCGCCAAATCCCGTGCCGACTGCTCATCGCCGGTGAGCAGTATCAATGCGGCCCAATCGACGGGTGTGGCGGGTAGGGCGTTGAAAACGTCGACACCCGCCGATCCGCGCACCGAGGTATCGCCCGGGACGGCCAGATGGCGCTCCAAACAAGCTTCGAGTTTGGCGCGGTCGATGGGTTTCGATAAAAAATCATCCATTCCCGCATCGATACAGGCTTTCTCCGATCCGGTCAGAGCATGAGCGGTAAGCGCGACGATCGGAATGCGTCGCGTACCGGATTCGAGGCGTCGAATCTCACCGGTGGCTTCGTAGCCGTCGAGTCGCGGCATCTGACAGTCCATCAATATCAAATCGTAGCGGCCGGCCTGCCACATCTGGACCGCCATGTTGCCGTTGTCGGCAACCTCGACCCGATAGCCGAGCCGTTCCAAGAGCCGCCGGGCGACCGTTTGATTCACCACGTTGTCTTCGGCTAGTAAAATATCGCGTTTACCGCGGACACGCTGTCGGTGTAATCGTTGAGCGGTGATGATGGAATCGGCGGGCGTGGTGCCGACGGAATTCTGACCGGCCAACACCAACCTCAAGCAATCCGTGAGCGTGCTTTGGGTGACGGGCTTCAAGAGGTAGCCCGCAAAGCCGAGAGCCGCGAAGCGCGGACCATCGCTAACCTGTCCGGATGAACTGAGAAGGATCAACCGGGTGGGAGCCAGCGCTTCCTGCGCTTTGATGCGTTTCCCCAACTCCGCACCGTCGCAATCCGGCATTTCGTGATCCAACAACGCGGCGTCGAACGGCAACCCGGCGGCCTCGGCTTCGCGCAATAGGTCCAAACCTTCTTCCGCCGAGCCGGCATAACTCGGCTCCACTCCGCAGCGCAGTAGCTGACCCATCAACACCTTGCGGTTGATCAAGTTATCGTCGACGACCAGCAATCGCTTGCCGGTCAGTTCGCCCGGCACGGGTATCGGCTCCTCGGTGCGTTCGACGCCGCCAAAGCGGGCGGTGAACCAAAAGGTCGAACCCCTGCCAAGATCGCTCTCGACGCCCGTTTCGCCGTCCATCAATTCCACCAATCGACGCACGATGGACAAGCCCAGTCCGGTGCCACCGAACTGCCGCGTCGTCGAGGAGTCGACTTGTGTAAAAGGCACAAACAACGAATTCAATCGATCCGGCGGTATGCCGATACCGGTATCGCGAATATCGCAGCGTATCCGCGTACCCTCGGCGTCGGTGTGCAGCACCTGCAGATCCAGCGACACTTCTCCCTTTCGGGTGAACTTGATCGCATTGCCGCCCAAGTTGAGTAATATCTGGCGGATCCGCGCCGCATCGCCGCGGACACGGTCCGGCAAAATGGAATCGATCCGCACTTTTGTCTCCAGGCCTTTGCCGTGAGCCTGTATCGACAGCAGCCGTGCCACATCTTCCACCGTGTCGCGTAGATCCACCTCGCGAAGGTCGAGTTCCAACCTACCCGATTCGACCTGCGAGAAATCCAGAATGTCGTTGATGACGGTCAGCAAGGCGTGCGCGCTGTCCCGTGCGGCTTCGGCATAGTCGCGTTGAGTCGCCGTCAACGGCGTGTCGAGCAGCAACTCGGACATGCCGATGACGCCGTTCAGCGGCGTGCGAATCTCGTGGCTCATGTTGGCCAAAAATTCGTTTTTGGCCCGAGTGGCCGACTGGGCCAAGTTGCGTGCGTGCATCAGGTCGCGATTCATCGTCAGCAGCTCGGTCTCGTCCTGACGCTGCGCCGCCAGGAAAGTAGTGGCCGCCACCACCGTCAGCGCAAGCGCGCAGAGCGTGCAGAGCACGTCGTAGCCGGGGCCGAGCTGCAGCGATAGATCGGGTAGGACCATGGTCATTGCGAGAGCCCGCAGTCCGAGCAGAAGGCCCGCGGCGACCCCGGCATAGCCGAGGGCAGCGCGCACTCCGAGCACATAGCCCGCGCAGATCGGCCAGATTAGAAAGAGGGCTGCGGAACGAGTGCCCGCGGTCAGTGCGGCCATGGCGGTCGTCGCCGCGAAGCCCACGACGATCTGTAAATGCGCAAAAATGGAAAAGCGTCGCCCGAAGCGCAGCCCGATGCCGACAACTGCCTGGACCAGAAGGGCCGCAAGAACCACGATCCGTAATGGGCCTAGATGCCCGACCATCGGCAGCATGACCAGCATCGCCAGGATGGTGGCGTAAGACACTCCGTTTGCGGTTCGAATCCGGCCCAAATGCAACGGATTGGACGCGCCGGTATCCGACGGGCCGATGCCGTTATCAAGCAAGTTCCGGGACAGGATGCGAAAAAATGACAAACGAATGAACTCGTGACGCTGCGATAGCTTGCAAGCCTACCAGTGGTGCGGACAACATTCCCACTCGCCGACCGGCGCAAATGTGACTGCATGCCCGATCTGCAACTGACACGTCGCAGCACCGCCGACCGCTCGAGTAACTCGATTATTCGAGATGCAACGAAGCGCCGCGAATGATGCACGGCCTACCGTATCGCCAGGCGAGGTTGCGTTCGCCGTGGCCGATGGCGTCAGTTGCCAGCACGGGAATGTCGAGCGGCTCGAGGAGATCCCGCAACACCTCCATCCAAGTGCCAATGGACCCGGGAGCCGGCGGACAGCGCGTGAACTGCCCGAGCAGGATGGCATTCGCCCGTTCGAAGGCGCCGCTGAGACGCAGCTGCATCACGTATCTGTCCAGGCGATAGAGCGCTTCGCCGACGTCTTCCAACAACACGATGCCACCGGCCGAATCCATCGAAAAGGGCGTGCCCGCGATGCTTGCGAGCACGGTAAGATTGCCGCCGATCAGCGGGCCTGCCGCGTCCTCTCGAGGACCACAGACGTGCGTGACATCGATGTGGGCTTCGTTTCGTCCGGCGAGCAGGTCATGCATCCAGCGTCTCGATTCAACATCGATCCGGCGCGCAAGCGATTCGAGCATCGGCCCATGGATCAGGTTGCGGTGCCCGCGGGCGCGCAAAGCGACCAAGAGCGCCGTCGCATCCGAACTGCCGATCACCGGACGATCGGCCGGACCTTCGACAGGCAGATGCGGCAGACAATGCACGCATCCATAGCCGCCCCGCGCCAACCACACGGCATCGATCTGCGGATCGGTGAGTGCCCACGACAAATCGGCGCTGCGTTCGAGCACGGTGCCGGCGTTGTACCGATGCTTCTCATGCAAATGGCGCCCTTCCACGACTCGAAAACCCCAGTCGGCGAGCAGCGTCATGCTTTCGGCGAGTTGCACCGTATCCGGTACGCCGGCGGGAGCGATGACGGCGATACGAGCATTGGCCGGCAGCATGCCCATGCCGGTGGCAGGTCGCTCAGGGGTCGCGGGCGACTTGGAAACCGGCATATGATTGACTGACCGGCATCAATTCGATGCTGTTGACGTTCAAGTGCGGCGGCAATGTGGCCACCCAAAACAAGGTGCCCGCGATATCCTCGGGAGTCATCGGATGCGCGCCCTTATAGAGAGTATTCGAGGCGTCCTGATTGCCACCGGTGCGGACCAACGTAAATTCGGTCTCCACCATGCCCGGTTCGATGGAGGTGACCCTGACGCCCTTGCCATGGAGGTCCGACCGCAGTCCAAGCGTGAATTGCCGTACGAACGCCTTGGTGCCGCCGTAAACGTTGCCACCGGAGTAGGGGTACGTCGCGGCGACCGACGACAGGTTGATGATCGCGCCGCGGCGCTCCACCAACGTGGGCAGCAATCGATGAGTCAGCTGCATCAAGGCGACGATATTGGTGTCGACCATATCGCGCCACTGGCGCAGGTCGGCATGCTCGGCGCCCGCGGTACCCAACGCGAGCCCCGCGTTGTTGATGAGCAGATCCACGGCGCTAAATTCGCCGGGCAGTGAATCGACGGCTTGCGCACAAGCGGCGGCATCGCGGATGTCGAAGGCCACCGTGTGAATGAGATCGCGCGTCACGGAGGATGCCAAAGCGCGCAGTCGATCTTCCCGTCGACCGGTCGCGACCACGCGCCAGCCGGCAGCGATGAAACGACGAACCGCCGCCGCACCAATGCCGGAGGTGGCCCCACTGATGAAAGCCGTTTGTGTCACGCCGCCATTCTGACGCATTCCCTATCGCACGACTAGAAGGACAAACCGGCGGCTGGATGCAGTACTCCCACGTTGTATATTGCTATGCTGGGAAACTCTTCAACGAATGGAACCGCCACCGTGACAGCACCCCGCCATCGATTGGCCGACGATGTCTTCAACCAATTGTTCATCGAGGCACGTACCCGCAATGCATGGCTGCCGACGCCGATCTCGGATGCGACGGTGCATGAACTCTACGAGATGACCAAGTACGGGCCGACCGCCGGCAACACTACGCCGGCGCGTTTCGTGTTCGTGCGCAGCGCGGCGGCGAAAGAGCGTTTGAAACCGCATCTATCGCCGGGGAATGTTGCCAAGACCATGAGCGCTCCGTGCTGCGTCATCGTCGCGTACGATTCGCTTTTCTACGATTACATGCCGAAACTATTCCCGTCGCGCGACATGCGCACGTCGTTCGCGAATAACTTGCCGATGGCGGAGACGTCCGCTAAACGCAATTCCGCGCTGCAGGGAGCGTACCTGATGGTGGCGGCCAGGGCTCTCGGCCTCGACTGTGGTCCCATGTCGGGCTTCGATGCCACCGCTCTCGACGCCGATTTCTTCGCCGACGGCCGGTGGAAATCGAATTTCTTGGTCAATATAGGTTATGGGACCGACGAGAATTTATTTCCGCGCAATCCACGACTCGACTTCGCCGAGGCCTGTCTCGATCTTTGAGGGACGCCGCCCGATTAGAATCTCGGATCCAACCGAATCTCTCGATGCGTATACAGGTCGAGGTCTTTCGGTAGGATCGGGTCGTAGGTGAATAGTTCTCCCGCACAGGGATGGGTTTACTCCGGAATCTCCCATTGCGGCGGAAAGTCACGGCGTCATGTATTCGAGCCACGGCGGCGGGGAATAGGGGTCCCAAGGGGCATCGAGAACATCGAGGATCGTCAAGCTGTCGGGCGCGCTGTCGTCCGACGTAGATGGTGTGATGGTAGTAGCTGGCGCCACCGACCATGCGCAACGGACCGCCGCGCCCAGCAATCCACCCGCATTTCTTGGGCTCCAGAGTTTCATTTGGCTATAATAAAAAAATGTCAAAAGCAAATCAGCGTGCTTACGATCTCATCAAGATCAAAATTCTCGATGGTTCTTTGCAGCCGGGTAGTCAACTGAAAGAGGATGAGCTGGCGGTCATCTGCGGTGTTTCGCGGACCCCCATTCGAGACGCCATGCACCGTCTGGAAGCGGAAATGTTCATCAAGCGAACCGACAGCCAACGGTCGTTCGTCAGCAGCTGGTCGCATGAAGCGATCGAAGAGTTGTTCAGCTTACGGGCCATGCTCGAGGCTCACGCGGCGGCGCGCGCCGCTGAACGGGTGACGAGCGCCGCGCTCGACACGATGCAGCTCAATATCGAAGAAATCCAGAAGAGCGTCACGAAACCGCAGCCGGATGTCGAACAGTTCCTGCTGCTGAACGCCCAGTTTCACGGCCATATCGTCGCGGCCGCCGCGTCCGAACAGCTCTCCCAGATGATAAAACGCTTGGTTCTGCAGCCCATCGTGCATCGCACTGCGCTGCGCTACAGCTCGGTACAGCTGACCCGCAGCGTGGCCGAGCACGTGGAAATCGTGGCTGCGCTGAAGCAACACGACCCCGATTGGGCACGCGCGGTGATGACTTCGCACATACGGCGGGCGTTTCACGTCTATCGGGAAGACATCGACGGAGCCAAGGCGTGACGGCTGACCGACTCAAGATCTTCAAATGATCTTCCGGCGTTTGAGGTCACTCAGGGTCTCCGCCGAAAAGTCGAGGAGTCGCGTGTAAATTTCTTCGTTATGCTGACCGAGGCTGGGAGCGACGGATCGAATCGCACCGGGAGTCTCGGAAAGTTTTGGCGCGATATTCTGCATTTTTAGCTCGCCGTACTCGGGATGCTTGACGGTGACGATGGCTTCGCGTGCGGCGAATTGCGGGTCGCTCAGCATATCCGGCGCCCGGTAGATCAATCCCGCCGGTATGCCATGTTTATCCATGATGTCCAGAATTTCGCGGGTCGGCAGCGTCGATGTCCATTGGCCGACCAATTCGTCCAACCGTCGTTGATTGCGACCGCGCGCTCGATGGTTGACATAATCAGGATCGTTGGCCAGCTCCGGTTTGCCCATGGCTTGACACAGACGCGCGAACACCGTGTCCTGGTTTGCGGCAATCAGTACCAGGCTGTCCTGGGTCGGATAGACGTTGGACGGTGCGATGTTGGGAAGTATCGCGCCGGTGCGCTCGCGGACAAATCCGGTTTTGTCGAATTCGGTGACGAGCGACTCCATCATATTCAGTACGGCTTCGTAGATGGCGGAGTCGACCACTTGGCCACGACCGGTTTTTTCCCGGTAATGCAAAGCCGACAAGGCGCCGACGGCGGCAAAGGTTGCGGCCAGGGAGTCGCCGATACTGATGCCCATCCGTGACGGCGGCGTCGACGGATCGCCGACCACGTAACGCATTCCTCCCATGGCCTCGCCGATCGCGCCGAAGCCTGCACGATGAGCGTAGGGTCCGGTTTGGCCATAGCCCGATACACGAATCATGATGAGCCGCGGATTGATCGCGCTCAAAGTCGCATAATCCAGGCCCCATTTTTCCATCGTGCCGGGCCGGAAATTTTCCAGCAAAAAGTCGGTCTTGGTCACCAACTGCTTGAGAATGTCCTGGCCTTCCTCCTGTCGTAAGTCGAGCGTGATCGCCTTTTTATTGCGCGATACCACCGGCCACCACAGCGAGGGTCCTTTGGCATCGTCGTGACTTCCCCAGACGCGCATTGGATCGCCCAGATTCGGCGGCTCGATCTTGACGACCTCCGCCCCCATGTCACCCAGAATCTGGCCGCAAAACGGACCGGCCAACAACGTGCCGAGTTCCAGCACCCGCAGATCGGACAAGGCACCGTTCGTAAATTCGACAGGTCTGGTCATCATGCTTCGCCTCGAGAACTAGGAACTGACGCTGTATACATTAGAATGCCGGTTATGTTTCGTGAATTCTTGCTCATAATTCCAATCTCTGCTGCATTCTAGTGCAAAGGTGGCGACCGGGGGTCGGATCCAGTAAACTGACGTCGCAACACTCAACGTTATTGTATACAATTCTTAGGTAAATGAAAATCAATCTCATCGAAGTCGGTCCCCGCGATGGCTTGCAAAGTCAACGCGTGGTGCTCCCGACCGAGGCTAAAATCGGACTGGTGAGTCGGCTGGTGAAGGCGGGCATCCGTCGAGTCGAAGTGGCGAGTTTCGTCAACCCGAAGAAGGTGCCGCAGATGGCCGATGCCGAAGCGGTGCTGCAAGGGTTGCCGCGCGTCGAGGGGGTTTCGTACATCGGCTTGGTGTTGAATCGGCGTGGATTCGATCGTGCCCTGGCCGCCGGCTGTCAGGAGGTGGGAATGGCGGTGGTCGCGAGCGACACCTTCAACCGCCGTAATCAAGGGGTCGGTACCGAGCAGTCCATCGCCGCCTGGCTCGACATCGCGCGGGCCGCCCGTGCGGCAGGGATCCAACCGAGCGTCACGATCGCAGCAGCGTTCGGCTGTCCTTTCGAAGGCGAAATCGATCCTGCGCGCGTGATCGACATCGCGCGCCGATGCGCCGAAGGCGATCCCATCGAAATCGCGATTGCCGACACGATTGGCGTGGGTGTTCCCTCGCAGGTGACCGACTTGGTGGCGGGGCTGCGTGCCGCGCTGCCGAGAATGTCGCTGAGGGGCCATTTTCACAATACCCGTAATACCGGCGTGGCCAACGCCTATGCGGCCGTCATGGCAGGCATCGACAGCTTGGACGCCAGCGTGGGCGGCGTGGGGGGATGTCCCTTTGCACCCGCGGCGACCGGCAATGTCGCCACCGAAGACCTTCTTTACATGTTGAATGGAATGCACGTCGAGACGGGCGTGTCGATCGGTGGGTTGATCGACACGGCTCGTTGGCTGCAAGAACAGCTGGGTAACGACATTCCGGGAATGGTGATGAAAGCCGGCGTGTTTCCGGCGACCCACCCGGCTACTTGATTGCCGGTTTGCGCAATCCGCTCTGCTCGAGCATCGGCATGACATCGCGATTCCAGCGCGTCAAGCCGTCGACATAGTCGATCCAGCACAGCAGTACACCATCCACGCCCGCCCTCGATAGCCGCGTGCAGCGGTCGACGATGACATCCGCCGAGCCGACCAAGGGAAAGCCGCCGGCACCGGCGATATAACGATTACTGAACGCTTCGAAGGCTTCTTTCGACATCATTTTCGATTGTGAACCCAGCATGGCGAGCATCGAATCGTTGGCACGGTGGTCCGCATGGTCGAGCACGCGCCGTTGATATGCTTCGGCGGCTTGCTGGGTGTCTCGCTGAATCACGTAGGCCACCGTCCAGACCTGGATGTCGCGGCCAAACTCGCGTTTCGCCAAATCGCGATAGGCATCGACGTCCGCTTTGGCGCCCTCGGGTTGGTCCGAGCGTATGAGCGTAAAACACATGTCAGCATAACGCGCGGCGAAGCGTCGACCCTGGTCCGAGCCACCCGCACTCATGATGGGCGGCATCGGCTGCTGGCGCGGCTTGGGAAAAGATTCGCCTTTTTTGATCGAAAAATACCGTCCGTCGAAATCGAACTCATCGTCTTCCTGCCAAAGGCGCCGCAGCACGTCCATCCATTCGGACGCTTGCGCATACCGATCGGTATGTTCCTCGAGCGTTCCGCCGAACATTTGAAACTCCGGCTCATTCCATCCAGCCACCACGTTGAGGGCAAACCGACCATGACTGATGTGGTCGATGGTGGCGCCCTGTTTTGCAGCGATGAGAGGGTGCACGAGCGACATGTGCGACGTGGCCATGACGGCAGGATGAGTCGTCGCCTGCGCGATGCCGGCCGCCCATACGAAAGGATCGTAGACCTCCATGGCTGCCGGGTTGACGACATCGCGGCTTCGCCCATGCTTCCAGCGCGCGAACGGCACCACGGCCTCGAAGCCCGCCGTGTCGGCAATCGCCGCTATATCCAGAATTCGCGGCCACGAGGGCACATACAGTTCTTCGAGGATGGTATTGCTGGGCGCCTGTCCATTGAAGCCGAAAATGCCCAGTTTCAGACGATTGTCGTTGAAGAGCGGATTGACGGTGGTCATGACGACACGAAGGATCCTGAAAATTTGAACAATTGCTGACTAGAATTCTACTATTTTAGTATTTATGCAACGAAGATAATTTGTTTTTTACTAAAATACAGTAATAATGCTGAAAATGAGTTCGCAGGATCCTTTCGATTTGCAGATCCCCATTCTCATCGTCGGTGGTGGTCCGTGTGGACTGACGCTGGCTAACTTGTTGGGAAGCCAGGGCGCCGCAGCGCTGCTCGTCGAACGCAACGCATCGACGGTGCGCGAGCCGCGCGCCGTGTCCATCGACGACGAGTCGCTCAGAACCATGCAGGCCATTGGTCTGAGCGGGGTGGTGCTGCCGACCGTCGTTCCGGGTTATGGCTCGGATTATCTAACTCCGGCAGGCCGCTGTTTTTTGAGCGTCGAGCCCACCGGCCGTCCGTTCGGCTTCCCGCGCCGAAATGCGTTTCGCCAGCCACAGCTCGAGGCGATGCTGCAGACCGGGATGGAGCGATTTCCAACCATTCGCTCCGAATTCGGTTGGACCCTCGAAGCCTTCGACCAAGACGGCACCGGCGTCACCGCACATCTTTCCAGCAAGGAGGGGCCGCGTCGGGTGCGCTGCGATTACTTGGTGGGGTGCGATGGCGCAGGCAGCACCGTGCGGCGTCAGCTCGGATTGCGCCTCGAAGGTAAGACGTTCGCCGAACGCTGGCTCATCGTTGATTTGGAGAATTCTCCCGCGGAGCGGCGCAACACCGTGGTGTTTTGCGACTCGGCCCGCCCGTGCATCGCCTTGCCGGGACCGGATCTGACGCGGCGGTTCGAATTCAAATTGCATCCCGGGGAGAGCGAGGTCGACATCCTGCGGTCGGACGTGGTGGATCACTTGCTGAGCTCTCATGGAGCGCACGCGGGCAGCGTGCTGGTGCGTAAAGTGGTCTATACGTTTCACGCACGAGTGGCGCCGCGGTGGTCTACGGGACGGGTTTTCCTGGCCGGCGACGCTGCGCATCTCACGCCGCCATTTGCCGGTCAGGGGATGAATAGCGGACTGCGCGATTGCAGCAATCTGGCCTGGAAACTCAAGTCGGTCACCGCGGGGCTGCTCGCCGCCGCCGTGCTCGATACCTATGAGAAGGAACGCCGTGACCATGTCTGGCAGATGATTCAACTGGCGCTGCGGATGGGACGGATCATGAGCCCAACCTCACGGCTGCACGGCTTTTTGGTGCAAACCGCTTTTTTAGCCATCGGACTGTGGCCGGCCGCCAAACGATTTTTCGGCGAAATGAAATATAAACCGAAGCCCAAGTTCGACTCGGGATTCATGGAATCCGACGGATTCAAGGCGCGCGAAACCATGGTCGGCCGTATGTTGATGCAGCCCCACGTGCCCAAGGCGGACGGCGCGCAGGTATTGCTCGATGAGCTCTTGGGCGGAGGTTTCGCCCTGATCGGCGTGGCCGTCACCGCTGAGGCCTTGCGGCAAGCGATGCATGAACCCGCGATTGCCCGGCTCGCGCCGGTTTGCGTGGCGCTCGATCAGCCGCCGGCAGAATTCGATCGGTATCGTGGCCGTATGCTCTTGGTAAGGCCCGATCGTTACGTGGCCGCCTCGGGCACCGGCACCGGCACCGGCGCGGCGTCGATCGGCGCCGTGGTCACCAGGTTGTTGGCCCGGTTCGGTCAGCAGCCCCTTGCAGCAACCTCTTTCGTTCAGGAGACGACATGACACACCCCGCCAGCAGCAACCCGTGGGACTGGTTGCAGCCACATGACAGTGCGCGATTCGGTACGGTCATCCATGATCCAGAAGAGCGCGCGCGCTGGTGCCGTGCGGTGTTGACGGGCGGTCTGCCCATGATTTGGCGCAGCAAGGCGGCGGCGGTGCGTGAACTCATGTACCTGAAAATGGAATTGCGCGAGGGCGATCACGTCTTGATCATCGGGGAGAGCCTCGATGCGTGCGGATTCGTGGACGACGTTCGAGGGTACATCGGCACCGGCGGACACGTGCATGCCATCGACATCATCGAGGAGGCGCGTGATTCTGTGGAAGCGAACCGGCGCGGCCGCGGCGGACAACTGGGAACGTGGGCTTATGGGTACACGTCGAGTACGCCTGATAACCACTATGACTGTGTCGGTATGCTGCAATCCGTCCAGCATTGCGACGACTGGCGGGAAGCTGCCACGGACCTGGTGCGCGTGCTGAAGCCGGGCCGCATGATCATGCTGTCCGAAATCGGGTTTGGACAGGCGATGCGCAGCGCCATGGCCATGGATTTGCACGTCGAGTACTACATGGAGAAACTCTGCCGCGGCGCCGGCCTTTCCGGAATGGATCTGGCGTACTACAGCCCGGGCGAACTGCGCACCGCGTTCGACGGTTTGGTGCTCGAGCCGAACACGTTCGAGTGGCGGGGTGCGGAGTTGTTTTGGGGCCGCAAACCTTGAATCCACTGCCGCGACCGACCAAACTATCGCCGATGCAAAAAAGAAACAAGATGTGATCCCGCCAGCTCTTCTTCCCGTGAATCGACATGAGCGATAGAGCATTCAAGCTTCTCGGATTGTTCTCTCTGGAGCAACCGACCTGGACCGTCGAACAGATCTCCTTGCAACTCGGTGTCGCGGTCAGCAGCGCCTATCGGCTGATCGGGCGCCTGGCGAAGGCGGGTCTGGTCGATGCGGTCACGCCCGGTCGGTACGTACTGGGGCCTGCGATCATTCAACTGGACCGCCAGATTCAGCTGACCGACCCGTTGGTCCATGCGGCGCGACCAGTGATGGATTACTTGATCGGCTTTGCACCGGAAGGCTCCACCATTCTTTTGTGCCGCGCATTTCGCGATGCGGTTTTGTGCATTCACCAAGTGGTCGGCGGTCCCCAGGCGCCGGTGAGCTACGAACGCGGACGGCCGCGGCCCTTGTTTCGGGGCGCCACCTCGAAGGCGATTCTGGCGTCCATGCCGCGCCGGGCTCTCAAGCGTCTGTACAACACGCGCTCGGAGAGCATCGAGATCGCGGGCCTGGGCCGCGATTGGAAGGAGTTCTTGGCCAAACTGCGGGTGCTGCGCGTCGCGGGACACGTCCTGGCGAACAGCGAAGTCGATAACGGCCGGTTCGGCATCGCCGCTCCGGTGCTGAGCGGAGATCGTAAGGCAATCGGCAGCTTGAGTTTTGTCCTCGACGCCGCGAAGGCCGACGAGCGCACGGTGAATCGATTGGCACCGATGGTCATGTCTGCCGCCCGTGAGATCGAGAAGACGATGAACGATGTCGCCCAGGTCAAGGTGGATTCGGTACGGACGAAGAAAATTAAAATGAAAACTCCACGCGCATCCAAGCGCGGCAAAGCGTGATGCTCGACGATTAACTGCTCAGCAGCTCGTCAACTACGCAGCAGGCCTTTACCCCAGGAGTTGAGCGTGCGTTCTTCGTGCGGCCATGCACCGACGGTGCGGTCCGGACTGACGACTTCGAGCTCGGCCGAAATTTCCACCCAATTTCCGTCCGGATCGTGCACGAATACAAATAAATTATTTCCGGGTCCATGCCGGCCGGGGCCCCACTGCACCTGCAGATGCAGGGAAGCGAAGTGGTCACCCCAGTCGCGAATGCTGTTCCAGTCGGCGGATTCATAGCAATGGTGGTCGAGCCGATTCGTGTCGGCCTGGAATATGGCCAGGCTGTGATGTTCATGATCAGTGCGCAGAAAACACGTGCGCATCGCCTCTTCAGCGTCGACGACCAAATCGGACAAGCGAAAGCCCACCACGTCGCGAAAGAAGGCCATCATTCGCTCGGCATTCGTGCTTGCGAAAACCACGTGCTGAAGGCGGGCGGGTAATGCGGGCACGACGGCGGCAGATGTCGTCGTCGGCAGTCCGAAAACGAAACGATTACCATCGGGATCGGAAAAGCCAATCGATCCCGCGAGCAGCAACGGCGTGGCAAAGGGCTCCACGGCAACTCCGGCCGCCTGCAGCCGCGTGACCAATCCCGTCAAGACGTCCGCATCGCGTGCGGCATAGGCCGCAAAACCCAATTCACCGGTATCGCCGCCCGCGATGATGAGCCCGCGTTCCGGTCCCGTGCACAGCCATTGATCGCCCACCGCGGAGACCGTCATACCCAGACTGCTGCCGTAAAAACGCGCCAGCGCCTGCGGATTCGGCGAAAGGATTTTCAGGTGATGGAGGTGTCCATACAACGCGGGCGTGAGAGTCGAATTCGTCACATACCGTCCTTTTGGTCGGGTAAAAATAATAAGTTCTAATATTATAATAATAAAAGCTGCTAGATAAATACAAAAATCGCGTAGGATGCAAAAAATGTCATAAAGGATGTCGATGCAGTCCACTTCTTCTTACCAAGTCGATCATGTCATCGACTCCCAGCCGGTCGGCCGCCTGCAAATTCGTACCGTCGCCTTGTGCTGCGTGATTGCCGCACTCAACGGCTACGACGGGCAGGTCATCGGCTTTCTGGCGCCGGCCATGGCGAGCACGCTGCACGTCGACGTCCGTTCGTTCGGCCCGATGTTCGCGGCAGGATTCATCGGTTTGATGTTCGGGGCCATGATCATGGGTCCGCTTGGCGATCGTAAAGGGCGCAGGCCGGCGCTGCTGGCGAGCACGCTGGTGTTCGGGGTGCTCGCGGGACTCACCGGCTTCGTGCACAGCTTCAATGAACTGGTGGCGCTGCGTTTTCTAACCGGGTTGGGTCTGGGTGGGGCGCTGCCGAACGTCGCCGCGCTGGCCACCGAATATATGCCCAAGCGCCTCACCAGAATTCCGGCGAGCTTGATCGGCGCGGCAATTCCGGCCGGTGCGATGGGTGCGGGGCTCATCGCTACGTGGGTGTTGCCGGCGTGGGGTTGGCGCCCGATGTTCTACATAGGCGGCGTGCTGCCCATCTTGGTGACGGTGATATTGGTCTTCGGGCTCCCGGAATCAGCGCGCTATTTGAGTCTCGACGAGCGCAATCAAGGCAAACTAAAAGCCATCATGGCCAAGATCTGGCCGGACTCCGCAGGGTTGAACGCGCATTACGCGGCACCGTTGCGCACCGTGGAGACGGGCGGCTCGGTGTTGGAGCTGTTTGGGCGGGGGCGCGCGCTCGTCACCGCCATGCTTTGGGTGGTCAACATCATGAGCTTCATGGTGCTCTACTTCATCATCAGTTGGATGCCCTCGCTCCTGAAAGCCGCCGCGCTGCCGTTATCCGCCGGGATCATGTCCATCACGCTGTTCAGCCTGGGCGGCATCATCGGCTCTCTGGTCGAGGGACCGCTGATGAATCGTCTATGGCCGGCGCTGGTGCTGCTCATCGAGTTCGCCCTATTTGCCTTGCTCGTTTCCGTTCTCGCGCTCGCACCTTTGTCCTATGTATTGGTGGGCATGGTGGGCTTCGGCCTCGGCCTGACGATTCAAGGCGCACAAGCGGGGCTCATCATCTTCGCCGTGACGCTGTACCCCACCGAGATCCGCAGCACCGGCGTCGGCTGGAGCGTGGCCGTCGGTCTGGTCGGTTCGGTCGTCGGCCCGTTACTCGGTGGCCTGGCCTTGTTGTCCGGTTGGACGGCGCAACAGATATTTCTGTCGGGCGCGGTCCCGGCGTTGTGCGCCGTGAGTGCCGTGGCAATCATCGCACGCGCGGAACGGACGCATGCCCGGTCTGCACGGAAATGTTAAATTCTTATAAATTACAAAAAATAGCTATATTAAAAGACGTTTTTATTGATATTCGATAAAAAATGACTCAAGCTTCGCGCGGCTGCGGAAAATCTTCCTGGGGGAATAAAAAATGAAAATACCTGTCGTTTGCTTGGCGTTCGTCGTGTTTGCGAGCTCGAGTCATATCAAGAGCGCGCAGGCGCAGGAGGCTGCGGAGGTTCCACCGGCGCAATCTTCCGGCGAGTTGGCGGAAGTCGTGGTCACCGCACAGAAGCGCTCCGAAAGTTTGCAAACGACGGCCATCGCCGTCTCGGTGGTCACGGCCGATACGTTGGCGAACAAAGGCGTCACGGACATCTTGCGTCTCAACGATGCGGTGCCGGGTCTCGCCACGGATAACAGTCTGGGGCAGACCGTCGTTTACCTGCGCGGCATCGGGCCGCAGATCAATTTGCCGCAGTACGCATCGGCGATTCCATTTCAGCTGGATGGGGCGGACGTTCAACGCGAGACCATGTCCACCGGTTTGTTCGACATCGCTCAACTCGAAGTGTTGCGCGGTCCACAGGGCACTCTGTACGGGCGCAACGCCATCGGCGGCGTGGTCAATATTTCGACCAATCGACCGACCGATAAATTCGAGGCTGCGGTCGAAGTCGAAGGGGGCAACTACGGATTGTTCCGGTCGAGCGGCATGCTGAACCTGCCGCTCAGCGACGTGTTGTCCACGCGATTGGCGTTCCAGACCGTGGCGCACGATGGCTACGAGACCAACGGTGCAGGGCAGCTCATCGCCCAAGCCGGTCGCCTTGAGGTCCTCTACGACCCGCACGGCAACTTCGACGTGCTCGTGACGGCGTCCGGCGGACATCAGGGCGGCAACACGGGTGACTGGATACCCAAGACATGCGGCTACCCACTGCCCGCCACGATTCAATCCCCGGAGGCGTGCGGCAACACCCCGCACAGGTACGGTCTCATCAATTCCGACAATCCTTGGTACGACAATCAATCGACGGCCGGCAACTATGAAAGCGAAGACAACTTTCAGCTTGCAGCCAACATGAACTACCGCTTCAACGACGACCTGACGCTGACTTTCTTGCCCGAATACGCGGTGGCCCGTCAGGATCAATACACCTTGGTGGGTCCGACCGGCATCGGCACGCAAGTTCGCGATTCGCAGGACTCCGAGGAGCTGCGGCTGGCGAATTCGGCCGGCCATGCTCAAGGCGCCTTGAATTGGCTCGTCGGCCTCTATCACTTCAAGTCCAACGTGCCTTACGCGGCCAACATCAATCCCGCATCGAGCCAACCCTACGACTACCCCATCACCGCGCCGGCCGCCGCGGGTAGCTACTTCCCGGCGATTCCCGGTGCCTACGTCAAGGTAAGCGAACCGCAGATCGAACAGACCTCCTATGCGGTGTTCGGGCAGACCACCTATTCGGTCATGGATTGGCTGCGGGTGACGGGTGGCCTGCGCTTCTCGACGGACCAAGAAAAAGGCGCCAGCGAATTCGGGCCGAGTTTTCTACCGCTCTCGTATACCCAGCACGACCAACGCGATCACCGGGTGGACTGGAAGGTGGGGGTCGACATGGACCTCACTCCGACATCCTTGCTGTATGCCAACGTTCAAACCGGCTACCTGGAGGGCGGCTTTTCGTTGGCCGGCAATTTTCGCCCGGAAACGTTGCTGGCTTTTTCGGTGGGCTCGAAAAATCGATTCCTGAATAATCGTCTGGAAGTGAACGCGGAAGCGTTCTACTACGATTACAAGGATTTCCAGTTGTCGTTCAACGACCCCACCAGCGGTTTGGAGGAAATATTCAATGCGCCTAAGGCCAAGGTGTATGGCGTCGATCTATCGCTGCAGTACAGTCTGACGGCGCATGACAAATTCGATGCCACCGTCGAGCTGCTACAGGCGCACATCACCGACTTCCATACGCCTTTCACGACGTATGGCGATCCTGCGAGTTCGACGGTGGTGATCCCCGGCGGCAGCAGTCTGGCGGGCTACGATTTGATCGAAGCGCCGCACACGTCGAGCAGCATCGGCTACGAACACGATTTCGACCTACCCAATGGCGCCGTGGTGGCGGCGCGCGTCGACAATCACTACGAAAGCGCTCATTGGGGCGATTACGAGGAGCAGCAAGCGGATTATTCGCCGCCGTTTTCGAAAACCAATCTGACGTTGAACTACACCGCCGCGAGCGAGCGGTGGCACGCCGGTCTGTATGTCTACAATCTCGAAAACGCGGTGAGCTTCGGTCAAGGCGGCGCCTATGCGGGAACGTATATCTTTCCGCCACGCACGTATGGCGGCAAGTTCGGCCTGAAATTTTAGCGCGCGGAAGGGGACGGTTATGGCACGCTGGATGATCGGCAATATTGCGGTGGATCGGATCCCCGAGCTGGAAGGGCCGTTATTCCGGCCCCAGGACGTGTTTCCGGATTTCGATGCCGAAGTGCTCGCGCGTCATTGGAACGATCTCGTTCCACGGCACTATGCGCCGGAACTCGGCGTCGTGATCGGAACCGTGCAAAGCTATGTGGTTCGCGCGGGTTCTTGCAACATTCTGGTCGACACGTGTTGCGGCAACGACAAGCAGCGGCCTGCCGAGCCGCCGTTCCACGATTTGCACACGCCCTATTTGCAGCGCTTGGATGCGTTGGGCCTGCGGCCCGAGGACATTCATTTCGTGCTCTGCACCCACCTTCATGTCGATCACGTGGGTTGGAATACGAAGCTCGACAACGGCCGGTGGGTGCCCACGTTTCCGAATGCGACGTATATCTTCGCCCAAGCTGAACTCGACCATCTCGAGGGCATCGCCGCCACAACGCCCCCCGGCGGCCACGGCGCGCATTATGCCGATAGCATCCGTCCGGTCGTCGACACCCGCCGTGCACGGTTGTTGACGGCGGATCATGCCTTGATGCCCGGGCTCGACGTCGAATTCACACCAGGTCATTCTCCGGGACACGTGGTATTGCGCGTCAAGTCGGCGGGCGAAGAGGCGCTCTTCATCGGCGACGTGGCGCAACATCCGTTTCAGGTCTATCGTCCCGACTGGAACAGCAACTTTTGTGCGGCGCCGGAGCTGGCCCGAGCGACTCGGCGGCGCGTACTCGGCGAATGCGCCGACCGCGAGCTTCTGATGTTTCCGGCGCATTTCGCAAATCCTTATGCGGTCAGAGTGCATCGTTTCGAGGATGCGTTCGCGCTGTCGACGGATCGTTGAGTAGCGGAGAGGCCGATCGATACTTTTGACGTAGGACGGTTTCTCGACGAG
>CAZZXZ010000044.1:0-23466 GCA_964658135.1 uncultured Acetobacteraceae bacterium
CGGCATCTGCGGCACCCGCGGCAAAGGGCGTTGCACCCGCGCCGGTCAAGCGCGACATGGATCCCTTCAACGCGGTGCAATCGCCGCTCAAGAACTTCGGCCCCGCCCGGCAGACCAATGGGGCGACCAGCACACCTCTGGCCCGGCGCCTCGCCGCGGATACCGGCATCGACCTGGCGACGCTCACGGGCAGCGGACCCGAGGGCCGCATCGTCGGAAAAGACGTGCAGCACGGCGGCACGGCCAGTCACGCCGGGACGGCGGCGCCGAAAGCGCCCGTGGCCGCGCTGACTTTCGCGCAGGTGAAAGCCGCCTACCAAGACGTCCCGCACGTCGAAGTCGAACTGGACGGCATGCGTCGCACGATCGCGAAGCGATTGGTCGAATCCAAGCAAACGGTGCCGCACTTTTATCTGGCCATCGACGTCGACATCGAGAAATTGCTGGCGCTGCGCCAGACCGCAAACGCCGCGTTGCCCTACAAGCTGTCGGTGAACGACTTCGTCTTCAAGGCCTTCGCGATGGCGTTGACGCGGATCCCAGCCGCCAATGCGATCTGGGCCGAAGACAAGATATTGCGTTTCACGCGCACCGACGTGGGCGTGGCGGTCGCGGTCGAAGGCGGTCTTTTCACGCCGGTGGTACGCGATGCCGGCAGCAAGAGCTTGAGCGTCATCGCGGCGGAGATCCGCGATCTGGCGAAACGGGCGCGCGACCGGAAATTGAAGCCGCAGGAATACCAGGGCGGGGCAGCCAGCGTCTCGAATCTGGGCATGTTCGGCATTGGCCAGTTCTCGGCCATCATCAACGCGCCGCAGTCCACCATTCTGGCGGTCGGTGCCGGCCAGCGACGACCCGTCGAGGCCGCCGACGGCAGCGTGCGTTTCAGTACGTTGATGACGGTGACCTTGTCTTGCGATCACCGCGTCGTCGACGGTGCTCTGGGCGCGGAGTTGCTTGCAGTCTTCAAGAAAATCATCGAAGAGCCCATACTCTTGTTCGTTTGATCGGGTCGGGGTGCGGCGCACGAGGAAATCGACATGAAATATAATCGAATGCATGCGGGCGCCTCCTGGGGCACGCAGGCCAAAGACTGGGAACGCGGCGTCGACTACGATCGACTCATCAAGGCTCGCTTGAAGCGCGCTCAAGAAGCGGCTCGCGCGGCCGGGCTCGGCGGCGTCTTGTGCTTCAATTTCGATAACATCCGCTACGTCACGGGCACGCACATCGGCGAATGGGCGCGCGACAAATTCATCCGCTATGCCTTGTGTCCCGCCGAGGGTGCGCCGCTGCTGTGGGATCCGGCGGCGCCCGCCAAGCGTCTATCCTCGCCGTGGATTGCGGACAACGTAGCCGCCGGCATTTCCACCATGCAGGGCGGTCTGCCGCCGTCCATGAACATTCAGCGCGATTTTGCCAAACAAATCAAAAAATCGTTGACCGATCTGGGAATCGACAAGCTGCCGCTCGGCATCGACGTCATGGAACTTCCCATGCTGCGTGCGTTGGAAGCCGAAGGCGTCGAGGTCGTCGATGGCCAGCAAGCGCTGCTCGATGCACGACAGATCAAAACTCCGGACGAGATCGAACTGTTGAAGCTGGCGGCCGCGATGGTGGATGCGGTGTATGTCGATATCTGCAAGGCGATCAGGCCCGGCACCAAGGAAAACGAGTTGGTGGCGATCGCCAACGACCGCCTCTTTCGGATGGGTTCGGAGCGTGTCGAATGCGTCAACTCGGTGTCGGGTCCGCGCGGCCGGCCGCATTCGCATACGTTCTCCGATCGCATGATCCAACCGGGCGACATGGTGTTCCTGGACATCATGCACTCGTTCAACGGCTATCGGACCTGTTACTACCGCACGTTCATCTGCGGCGAGCCCAACAAGTATCAAATCGATGCCTACGAGAAAGCGTCGAAGTGGATCAGCGCCTCCATCGACATGATTCGCCCGGGCGTCACGTGCGATGAAGTCGCAGCCGTCTGGCCGGATGCACAGGAGTTCGGCTACCGGGACGAGGCCGAAGCGTTTCTCTTACAGTATGGCCACGGCGTCGGTTTGTCGCTGTGGGAACGGCCCATCATCTCGAAGCGTTATCGAGGCAACACGGCGCCGCTGCAGGAAGGGATGGTGTTCGCATTGGAAACCTGGTGCGGCGCTGAAGATGGTTCGGGCGCCGCCCGCATCGAAGAAGAAGTCGTTGTCACCAAGGATGGCTGCCGCATCATCACCAACTTCCCGTCGGACCGGTTGATCTCATGCGGCCTGCCCGGTTGCGAGGTGTTCTAGCCCACCCGGTGCCGGCGCACCCGTGCCGGCACCTTTATTCTCCACCGATGACGGCGTCCTGCTTTCCGTGGCGCCACAACTCGGGCCGCGCCCGGACGCCGCGGGAGGCTGCGGCAAGCCGCATGTCACGCATGACCTTGCGTTCCGCCGCCGGCAAATAAAGACGCTCGTGGCCCCAAAAACTCGGGCCTTCGAAAGTTTCGTGAGTCTGCCAAGTCGTCGAATCGATGATCCTCCCGGCCCAGCCATATTCGACGAAAAAGCCGTCCGGCGAATGCACGTAAAAAGACGTCATGTAATCGTTGGTGTGCCGCCCCAAGGTGTACGCGATCTTTTCGGGTTCGAGTTGCGCGAGGTCATAGCCCTGACCCACATCGTCCAAATTACCCAGTTCGACCATGAAATGATGGAAGCTGCCGCGACCCGAACCGACCACCGCGAAACTGTGATGTCGGCCGCCCGCCAGATGAAAGAAATACAGCTCGTAAGGCTTCAGACCGAAATCCGTGATGCCGAAGCCGAGCAGATCGGTATAAAAAGGCAGCATCGGCGCCACCCGTTCGACGTTCAAGACCACGTGGCCCATACCCTGCGGACCGGTGTGGAAACCTGAAATCGGCCGCGCCGGTCGAAACGAATCGTCGGCGACTTCAGCGCCGTGAAACACTTCCAGCCGATTGCCGGCCGGATCGTCGAAACAAATGAGATCCGCCACATGGCGGCGCCCGGCCAACGCCCGGCTGCCCTGCCGCACGGGAACGCCGGCGCGCTCGAGCCGCGCGGCGACCGCACTCATTGCCTGCGCATCGACCGCCTCCCAGCCGAAAAAACCCATCCCGCCGCCCGACTCATCCGCATCGCCGCTCACGATGAGGCGTTGCCGACGATCATCCATGCGAAAAGTGCGCTGCGCGCCGGCCTGCGTCGTGGCCTGCATCCCCAACAAGCGCGTCGCGAACGTATGCCAATCGTCGAGCTTGGTCGAGTGGACACCGACATAGCCTAAGGAGATCAGGTCACCGGTGGTGCGCGTCATGCGAACTCCCTCGTCATCTCGATAATTGAGTCCAGCTGGTGCCGATGATCGGCAGCTCGAGCGCCGAGACGTGATCCCGATCGCCGGCGATGGTCCAGGTGAACGGCAGCGGATTCTTACCCGGCCCCTGGGTGTGTTCCTGGCCCGGGATCAGCATGGCGCCGCCGGCGAGCGCGAGGCGAATGCGATGGCCAGGCTGAAACACGTAGGCCGTCGGGTACAACGTCAATTCGTATTTGATGACCTGACCGGGCGTCAACGGTTGCGGTGCGGCGTGCGGCGCGTCAGGCCCGCGCGCACGCGGCGCGTTGAAATATCCCTGCACGACGTCGTGCGACGCGCCATCGGGCGCCACGTCGGTCAAGTCGAACACGAAGTCGCCATCGGCCGCCGACGACGCTGCATACAAGGTTACCTTGGGATAACCCGTCACTTCGGTGGCCACGCGCAACGGCGCCGTGGTCCATGTCAGGACTTTTTCCTGCGCCGGCCGTTGATCGATCCCCAAACGGAAATCGGTGCTGAGAATCACCGGTAGGAACGGCCCGGCCGACGGCGTGTAGGCCAGCACAGCGGCTGAGTCGACGCGTCCCGGCCGCGCCGCCAACGAGCCGTCGTTGAGGCTCGAAATCGAGCCGCTCTTCTTGCCGTCCAGATAGAGCGTAACCGGGTGAGCATCCTTGAGCGGCCACTCGGTTTCGGTGCGCCACGCGTTGGCACCCTTGATGTATATCGTGACCCGCGGATCGTTCTCGGCACCATTGGCCACACCCTTTAAATAGTGATCGAGGAACCGCGCTTGTGCCTCGCCGATGTAATCCAGATGCCACCAATGCGCATAAGGACCCAGGAAAAGCCGCTTGACGTCGGCGCCCGATGGGGTTGCGAACTGTTCATATGCGCGGATGTCGGACGGGGTGATGTAATCATCCCACCCGCCCGCGATGAAGACCGCGACGCCGCGTGCGGCGATGGCGGCCATGTCCTCGGCAAGCACGCTGCGCTGGCGCCAGAAGTCGTCGAAATCGCGATGCGCAGCCGCGGCGGCGAACTCGGTGGGGGCCAGTTTACTGCGCTCTTCGCGGCCGACACCAGGCAGCATGCCGCCCGGATACCAGAGCTGCGAATAACAATCCCCACAGGCCACCACCGGGACGATGACCTTCAGAGCCGGCGGCGCCTCTTTGGCCGTCAACCATTGACTGATGCCGAGCAGCGACATACCGATCATGCCGACACGGCCGTTGCACCAACTTTGCTTCGCCATCCATTCGACGACGTCGTAGCCATCCTCGCCGTAATGGCTGTAAAGATTCGAATCCTTGGCGCCCTCCGAGCGACCCGTCCCGCGCAAACTCAAATGGATCACGGCGTAGCCGCGCGCCGCGATGTCGAACAACGGCGAATCCTCGGGCGCGGCAGCCGAACTGGTGCGACCGTAGCCATCGGCCATCAGTAGGCAGGGTGGCACCGGCGCGCCCGGCGGCTGCACGGGCGTCAGTAGACGCGCATCGAGCTTGGTGCCGTCGCGGGTCGGGATGCTGACGTCGTCCTGCGTGTTGACGATGAATCGATGCATCGGATTGACCACCGTGGGACGCTCGGGCAACCAGGCGCGGTGTTCGGTTCCCGCGCCGGGGGTGAACGCCGGCGGTTGCGCCCACGTGGCAGCGCCGGGAATGGCGGCGCCCGCCAGCAGCGCGAGGCAAGACAAGACGACTCGAAGACCGTTCACAGCGGTTTGAGAAACGCTTGCGCCCCATCCGGCAGCTGCACCCGATCGACGTTGAGCGCCATGGACACCAAGCTGTAGTACCCCAACGCGCAAATCAAATCGGCCACTCCCTGCTCGCCGAAGCGGTCCACCACCGCTTGGCAATGCGCGTCCGAGACCTCCGTCGTGTGCAGCAATTCATGGCAGAAGTCATGCACGATGGCCTCGTCGGGCGTGATCGGATCTGGCCGCCGGCCGGCGGCGACCGCATCGGCCACTTCGGGACGCATGCCGGCTTCTATGCCCATGCCGCGATGCGCCCAGAACTCCACCTGTGAATTCCATTTTCGGCCCGCCAGGATGATGGCCAGCTCGTTCAACGCCGTCGGAATGCTGCTCTTGAAACGGATGTGCGCACCAACCCGCTGCACGAGTTCACCGACTTCGGGGCTGCGCAGCAACAACTTGAACGGACCCCGCACCGTGCCGCGCGGACCGGCTTGAATGGAATCGACCATCTTTTTCTGCGCCGGGGTCATTTCGTCGGCGCTCAGTGGTTTGAAACGTTCTTCGGTCATGTCGGGCTACCTCCCCGCCTGCAGCGGTGTGAAACAAGGCACCGGCGCACCGCCATCCGTGGGCTTGAAAACCATCGTCACGCGCTGCCCGATGGACAAGGCATCGAAATCGCAATCGACCAGATTGGTCAGCATGGTAGGCCCGGCATCGAGCGTCACGTACGCGATCGCAAAGGGTGGATCCACGCGGCGCATCACGCTGTAACTGTAAACCGTGCCGGTGCGCTCGATTTCAAGCCATTCGGTCGGACCCCAGCAAAACGGACAAATCGCGCGGGGATACCAATGAAGTTGTCCGCAGACGGTACATTTGCGTGTCATGAAACGATTGTCGGCGGCGGCCTTGTAGAACGGCGCCGACTCGGGATTCAGCGGCGGTGGGGCGATCTTGCGTTCTGGCATGGGTTTATTCTCTTTCCAGCACGAGGGTGGCGCTACCGTGTCGGCTGCCCAGGAGTCTGCCGGTGCCGTGCGCGAGCGCGAGGTCGCAATTCGGCACCTGGACCGCCGGATGCGCTTCGCCCCGTAGCTGCCGCACGGCCTCGATGATTTTCGTCATGCCGCCCCGGTTACCCGGGTGGTTGCTGCAGAGGCCACCGCCGTCGGTGTTGAACGGCAGCTTGCCGGTGCCGGAGATGAGATTGCCGTCGGCGACGAATTTTCCGCCGTCGCCCTTCGCGCAGAAGCCGAGATCTTCGATCTGCATGAGGACGGTGATGGTGAAGCTGTCGTAAAGAGAGGCATATTTGATGTCGGCGGGCGTCACGCCGGCTTCGGCGAACGCGGCGGGTCCGGACCAGAGCGCGCCGGAATACGTCAGATCGACGGCGCCTCCCATCTGACCCTTCATGGTTTCGCCAGCACCGCGCACCTTGACCAACGGACGTTTGAGGGCACGCGCAATCTCCGGTCGCACGACCAGGAGCGCACCTCCGCCATCGCTGACCACACAGCAATCCAGCCGATGCAGCGGATCCGAGACCACCGGTGAGGCGAGCACCTCCTCGACCGTCACCACGTCGCGCAACATGGCGTGCGGATTGTGTTGAGCGTGATGCGACGCGGCGACCTTGATCCACGCGAGTTGTTCGGCAGTCGTACCGAATTCGTGCATGTGGCGCATCGCACACATGGCGTACATGTTGACGGTCGCCGGCGCGAACGGCGCCTCCCACGCCGCATCGGGCGAATTGGCCGCCGCCGCCTTCGGCATGGTGCCCGAGTGTCCCTCGCTGCGCGGACGGCCGGCCAGCGTGATGAGAGCGACATTACACTTGCCGGCCGCGATGGCTTGCGTGGCGTGGGCGACATGAGCGAGGTACGATGCACCCCCCATGTCCGTGCCGTCGATGTGCCGCACGCGAAGATTGAGATAGTCGAGCATGTTGAGCGGCCCCAAAGCAGGGTCATCGCTGGCGCAGAAATAACCGTCGACGTCATCGCGGCTCAATCCCGCATCGGCAAGCGCACCGATGGCGCACTCGGCCTGCAACTGGGCCACGGATTTATCGGGCGCCTTACGGGTGGGGTGCTCGTACGCACCGGCAATGTAGGCCTTGGCGATATTTGTCATAGTTACGGGTAGAAAATCGATATTGAGAACATGAGGGGAATAATTTCGTCAGACCGTTATTTTGGCCGCTATACTAATACAAACGTTGTCGAAGGATACTGTGATGTCGGAGGGATCGTACGTGAGTGATGGCAAGACAGACACCCCCGTTCTCATCGCCGGCGGCGGCCCTGTCGGCATGACCTTGGCGCTGCAGTTGGCTCGCTGCGGCGTCCGCTCGGTGCTGGTCGAGCGTAATGCGGAAACGACCCGGCACCCGAAGATGGACATCACGAACGCCCGCAGCATGGAATTGTTCCGCAGGCTGGGTCTCGGCCCCGCACTGCGCCGGGCAGCGGTGCCGGAAGAAAATAATTTCGACGTCTCCTGGGTCGACACCATGGTCGGTCACGAGTTGTACCGGTTCCGGTACCCCAGCGTCACCGACACACGGGCATTCATTCGCGCTCACAACGACGGTTCCCAACCGGTCGAGCCGCCCATGCGCGTATCGCAGGTAAAGATCGAGCCCGTTCTGAAAAGCGCCATCGATGCGGCTCCGGAAGTGACGGTGCGCTTCGCCACCGCGTTCGAGCATCTGGTGCAGGACGCCCACGGCGTCACGGCGGTGCTGCGCGATGCAGCCACCGGCGCGACCGAGACCATTCGCTGCAGTTATCTTGCCGGATGCGACGGCGCCGGCAGCATCGCGCGCAAGTGCCTGAATATCGGGATGAGCGGCGAGTCCCAGGTAGTGCAGCGTTTCACGACCTACTTTCGTTCCAAGGCACCTTTGCTGCGGCGTTGGGGTCTTGCCTGGCATTATCAATCGCCGCTCGGCACCCTCATCGCGCAGAACGACGATGATCTATGGTCGCTCAATAGTCGGTTTCCGGAGGATTGGGATTTTTCGAACACCGATGCCTCCGCGCTGTTGGTACGATTCCTCGGTCAACAGATCGACCATGAGGTTCTCGTCGCGAATCGATGGACGCCGCATCTGCTGGTCGCCGATGCGTATCTGGGCGGCCGCGTGCTGCTCGCCGGCGATGCGGCTCATCAGTACATCCCCACCGGTGGCTACGGCATGAACACGGGCATCGGCGATGCCTGCGATTTGGGCTGGAAGTTGGCCGCCGTACTGTTGGGCTTCGCGAGCCCGGCGTTGCTCGACAGTTACGAGGCCGAGCGACGCTCG
Organism: uncultured Acetobacteraceae bacterium; assembly: GCA_964658135.1. Classification (GTDB taxonomy): domain Bacteria; phylum Pseudomonadota; class Gammaproteobacteria; order Steroidobacterales; family Steroidobacteraceae; genus Bog-1198. Next base: position 8,373 of record CAZZXZ010000044.1, read on the forward strand.
GTGGGCTTGCGCAACCGCGCCGGCTCCGGTTCCCACATGCAGATGCGGCGCGATATCTTCGCCCTCTATCACGACGCCAAGATCTACGGCGGTGCGCCGGTGAGCGATGCCGTGCGCGAGGCCGTCGGCCGTGGGATCGCGGCGATCGGTAATCCGGAGAACGAGAGCACGGGCATCGAATACGGCTACAACTATTCGGGTTCGCCGGTGATTTGTTCCGACGACGACGAAGTCGCGCCAAACGACACGCTGCATTATCGGCCGAGCACGGTGCCGGGAGTACGCCTGCCGAACGTGTATCTGCCGGACGGTACTCCGCTGCACGATAAATTGGGCCGGTGGTTCACGCTGCTCAGCGTCGACGCAGCGCCGAGCTCAGCCTGGGTCGAGGCGGCCGCGCGCTGCGCTGTGCCGCTCCAAATAGTCCATCTCCCGGATGCCGGCCTCGTCGACATTTACGGCAAAAGACAGCTCTTGATACGTCCCGATCAACACATCGCCTGGCGTGGCATGGCGCTCGGGACCACGGAGGCGGAACGCGTGCTGCGCACGGTGCTCGGTTTCGTGCCGCAGGCTAGACGGTCGGTATCCACCCAGAGCGATGCGGCGCTGAGCGCGCGTGGTTAAGCCATGATAAATAAAATAGTCCGTTCGATGGCCGAGGCGATGACCGGGATCAAGGACGGTTCGACCGTGCTGATCGGCGGATTCGGCGCGGTGGGTCAGCCGCTGGCGCTCATCGATGGACTCATCGAAGCCGGCGCGAAAGATCTCACGGTGGTCGCCAACAATGCCGGCAATTTTCGTAAGGGTCTCGCGCGTCTGCTCGAACTGCGCAGAGTCCGGCGCATCATGTGTTCTTTCCCGCGCAGTGCGGGCTCGGTGGTCTTCGAGGAACTTTACAAAGCCGGCGAAATAGAATTGGAAATCGTACCGCAAGGAACCCTGGCAGAGCGCATCCGCGCCGGCGGTGCGGGGATCGGCGCGTTCTTCACTCCGACCGCCATCGGCACCAAGCTGGCTCGCGACAAGGAAGTGCGCGAAATCGGCGGGCGGGAGATGGTGCTCGAATACGCGTTGAAAGGCGACGTGGCGCTGGTTGAAGCATGGCAGGCCGATCAATGGGGGAATCTGACTTACCGGGACGCCGGACGCAATTTCAATCCCATCATGTGCACCGCCGCCGAATGCACCATCGTGCAGACTCAGTACGTGGTGCCCCTCGGCGAATTGAATCCGGAGCACATCGTCACGCCGGGCATTTTCGTGGATCGGGTGGTGCACGTTCCCTACGGCAATCCGCCGATCTTCTAACGCAATTCTTGGAGGTCCCGATGGACGCCGTCAGCGAAATCAAACCTTGGAACCGGACGCAAATGGCCACGCGGGTGGCGGTCGACATTCCCGAAGGCTGGTATGTCAATCTCGGGATAGGGATCCCGACCATGATTGCGGAACACGTCCCGCTCGAACGCGAAGTGATATTTCACTCCGAGAACGGCGTGTTGGGCATGGGTCCCGCGCCCGCCAAGGAAAACATCAATCCTTGGCTGGTCAATGCGGGCAAGCAATACGTGACGCTGCGCACTGGGGGTGCGTACATACACCACGCCGACAGCTTTGCAATGATTCGTGGCGGCCATCTCGATCTGTGCGTGCTGGGCGCGTTTCAGGTGGCGTCCAATGGCGACATTGCCAACTGGGCGGTCAACGAGAACGACACGGCCCCGGCGGTGGGCGGCGCCATGGACTTGGCGGCAGGTGCGAAACGCTTGTGGGTGGTCATGGAACACACGACCAAGGATGGCAAGTCGAAATTGGTCGAGCATTGTTCGTATCCGCTCACGGCGCCCCGCGCGGTCAAACGCGTCTACACCAATTTTGCCGTGCTGGACGTGAGCGCGCGAGGCTTCGAGGTGGTCGAGATCGTACCCGGCATGTCCCGCGAGGAATTGCAGGCGTGTACCGACGCCGAGCTACATTTCCCGACCTGAGCCTGGCGAGCCTTGACTAGGAGAACGAATTCGCTCGGCAGCGCACATGGCCCTCGAACAGCCGGCGCGCGGTGCGATACACCACCGCCGAGCGCGCCACGACGGGCTCGGTTCCATGCTGCTCGACCTCGGCATCCACGTGCGTGACGCCCGACGGATGTCCGATGCGCAGCGCCCCGCCGCCGTGCCGAGCCAGGGCATGAGGAATGCTGCCCGGAAGCTTGGCGGCGACGGCCACGCACAGCGCGGAAGTCAGCGGCACCGCGCGGTGTGGCGCGCCGTCCGATATGATCCGCACCGTCAAATCGACCTCTGTGCTCGGGAACGACTGACCGGACAGCGACGTGAATTCGAGCGGCCCGGCGACCATGGCGACCCGCGGCGCACCCAGCAGTTCGCCGGCCGTCTGCAGATCTTTCGCGATGCCCATCCGCACCGATGCCACCAGCCGGATCAGAGCCATCCTCTCGAGCAGCACGCGATCAGCCTGCAGTTCGTCGGGCATCTCGTTGCCGATTTTCCCCAACGCGCGGGCGTCGACGAAAACGCAGGGATTGGCGGCATCGACCAGGGACGCCTCGAGTGGTCCGAAATCCGGCACCAGCAGACTTGTGCGACTCGCGCCGGTGGGCAGCAGCAGCCCTGTCTTGGCACCACCCGGATCGGTAAATTCGAGCCGGATCGGCGCGCCGGTGCCGCTGACGCCGTCGAGCACGAAATCGCCGTCGACGAGCGCTTCACCGTCGGCGGTCGCGAACCGCGCCACGATGATTTTCTGCGTGTTGGTATTGTGGATTCTGACGCAGGCCGTGCCGTCGCTCGCAGGCAGCACCAGCCGCTCATCCACGGCGAACGGTCCGATTGCCGAGGACATGTTTCCGCAATTGGCGCTGTAATCGACGCTGGCCTTGCGCACCAACACTTGCGCGAAGGTGTAATCCAGATCTGCGTCCGCGCGTGTCGCCGGACCGACCACGCAAACCTTGGACAGTGATGCGACCCCGCCTCCCATGCCATCGAGTTGGCGTCCGCTCGGATCAGGCGACCCTAGGACATCGAGAAATATGCGATCCCAACGATGCCGGTCGGCGGGCAGATCCCGAGCGTGGAAGACGACGGCCTTGGACGTGCCACCGCGCATGAAAACCGCTTTGATTCGGGCTTGTTGCATCAGGCGCGAGACCGTCACACAGGAGACTCGTCCGTGTCAACTCGCATAATGCCCAATGACGTCGCGGGCGTCGACTCGCACGTGCCGTTGGGCATGAAAATCCGCTACAGCGCAGGCATGTACGGGTGCAGTGCGGCCACGTCGAGCACCGGCTTGTTGCTGCTGTACTGTTATACGGACGTATTCGGCATTGCGCCGGCGGCGGCGGGCTTCATCATTTTCTTGGGCTCCGCGGTGGATATAGTCGGCAGTCTGGCCATCCCTTGGTTGACCGGCCGTATTCATAGCCCGCTCGGCCGATACCGTCCCTTTTTGATCTACGGAGCACTGCCGCTCGGGTTCTTTCTGGCCGCCATGTTCATTCGCCCGAGCGTTCCGCAGACCTGGTTCTATGCGGTCGTCGTGGCGGTTCATCTCCTGTACCGAGCCAGCTATGCGGCCGTGCTCATGCCGCATGCATCCCTGATGACCCGCTTGTCGAACGATGCCGACGAACGCGCGTCCGTCGGTGCCGTCAAAGCCATCGCGAGCAACTTGGCTGTGCTCACCGTGGCCACCATCGGCATTACGGGAATCAATCGTCTGGGCGGCCACACCGCGCACGCTTTCACGGTATTCGGCCTGACTTTCGGCGCGGTAATCGCCGTCTCGGTGTTCATTTCCGGCGTGGCCACCCGCGAGCGGTCGCTGGATGCCGCCTCGCGCACCGATACACACTCGATCTTCCAGGCGCTGAAACTGCTCGCGCGCAACCATCAGATCCAAATTTCGTTCGCAGCCACCCTGATTTTCTACATCGGTTATGCCCTGCTGTACGGCGGCATCGTCTACTATTTCAAGTACGTCGTCGGCAGTCCGGGCGACGCCAAATACGCCGCACTCGGTATCGCCGTCGGCGGCATCGTGTTCCCGCCCGCCTGGATTTGGCTGTTGCGACGGACCAGCAAGGCCTTCGTCTGGTGCGCCGGCTGTACCATCTTGGCGCTGGCGTTCGTCCTGTTGTACATCATGGGACCGCAGCCGCTGCCGATACTGTTCATCGTCTATCTCATCGCCGGCATGGGTAAGTGTGCCGTCATCATCAATTACTTCGCGGTCACGGCCGATGCCGTCGATTACGGTCAATGGCGGACGGGTACGCGGGTGGAGGCTTACAGCTTCGGTCTGCTGTTCCTGATGACCAAGATCGGCGAGTCGATCGGCTCGGCGCTGCTGGGTTTGATGCTGGCATGGTCTGGATTCATCGCCAACCAGTTACAGACTCCGGTGACCATTTCGCGGCTGCGAATCGCAACCTGTTTGGCGGCGGCCGTGGTGATGGCGGTGTCGGCCGTGGTCATGGCATTTTTCCGGATCGATGCACGCCGTCATCGCGAGTTGATGACCGCGCTGACGCGGCTGCCTGCGGTATGATCCATAGACGGTGTGGCGCCCTGTACGCGGCAACAAGAGGTATCTTTGAACAACGAATTGCGGGAATGGGACGTGGTGGTGATCGGCGGAGGAAATGCGGCACTGTGCGCCGCCATCACAGCGCGGGAAGCCGGCGTCACGGTGCTGCTGTTGGAGCATGCGCCACGCGCGATGCGCGGCGGTAATAGCCGACATACGCGTAATCTGCGGGCCATGCACGCGGCGCCGACCTCGGTACTGACCGAGGCCTATCTCGAAGACGAATACTGGGATGATCTCAAACGCGTGACGGCGGGTAACACCGACGAGTACTTGGCGCGGATGACCATTCGCGGCTCGGCCGACGCGCTACCGTTCATGGAACGCTGCGGTGTGCGCTTCCAGCCCAGTCTTACCGGCACGTTGAATCTATCGCGCACCAATGCATTCTTTCTCGGCGGCGGCAAGGCGTTGGTAAATGCCTACTATGCCCATGCCGAACGGTTGGGCGTCGACGTGTTGTACGACACAGAGGTCCGCGAGATCGTCATGGAGGATGGCCATGTCCGGAAATTGGCGGTCACCAGCCGGGGTTTCCCCCTCGAGGTGCACGCGAAAGTCGTGATTGCCTCATCCGGCGGCTTCCAAGCCAACATCGAGTGGCTGAAGGAAAGTTGGGGCGCGGCGGCGGATAATTTTCTCATTCGCGGTACGCCCTACGCCACGGGCGGCGTGCTGCGGAATCTTTTGGCGCAAGGAGTCGCCTCGGTGGGCGATCCCACGCAGTGTCATGCGGTCGCTATCGATGCACGCTCGCCGAAATTCGACGGTGGGATCGTGACGCGCCTCGATTGCGTTCCGTATTCCATCGTGGTCAATCGCAGCGCCGAACGTTTTTACGACGAAGGCCAGGACGTGTGGCCCAAGCGCTATGCGATCTGGGGCCGCCTGGTCGCTCAGCAACCCGGCCAGATTGCCTATTCCATCATCGACAGCCGCAGCGAGAGGCTCTTCATGCCGTCGGTATTTCCCGCGATCAAGGCGAATACCATCGCCGAATTGGCGGTCAAGCTGGAACTCGATCCGGTGGCGCTCGATGCGACCGTCAAGCGCTTCAACGCCGCGTGCCAGCCCGGTGCCTTCGACAATCTCAAACTGGATGGTTGTCATACAGACGGCCTCGAACCACCCAAGACCAATTGGGCCAGAGCCATCGACAAACCGCCCTTCATCGGCTATCCGCTGCGTCCGGGAATCACCTTCACCTACTTGGGTGTGCGCGTCGACGAGAATGCCCGCGTCATCATGCAAGACGGCAAACCGGCGACGAACTTATTTGCTTCGGGAGAGATTATGGCAGGCAGCATTCTTGGGCGTGGCTATCTGGCCGGCTTCGGTATGACCATCGGCACGGTATTCGGTCGGATTGCCGGGCGGGAGGCGGCGAAATATGTCCGTCATTGACACCATTCGCCAAGTATCCGAGGAGGCGCCCGCACCGGAGACGCTCGCGATGCAGGACGCGCGCCGGGTGATGGAGGTTTGCAATGCGTGCCGATATTGCGAGGGCTACTGCGCCGTCTTCCCTGCGATGGAGTTGCGCCGCGAGTTTTCAGGTGGCGATCTCAACTATCTCGCGAATCTGTGCCACTCGTGCCACGGTTGCTACTACGCCTGCCAATATGCGCCGCCGCACGAGTTCGGCATCAACGTGCCGCGGACCTTCGCGCAGTTGCGCAACGAGAGTTACGTGCAATATGCGTGGCCCGCCCCGTTCGCTGCCCTGTACCGACGCAACGGATTGGTGATGGCGACGATCATGGCGTTGGCCGTGGCGGTCGTGTTGTTGCTCGCCATGGCGCTGCAGGATCACGCCGTGCTGTTCGGCCCGCATACGGTGACGCCGGGTGCATCGTTTTACAGCGTGGTGCCGTACGACGTGATGGTCTGGACCGCATCCATCACCTTCGGTTTCTCGTTACTGGCGTTGGGGATGGGATTCGCGAATTTCTGGCGTGATGCCGGCGGTCGGGCCGCGGAGCTCGCGCAAGGGCGGCCTCTGTGGCAGGCGTTCCGTGATGCAGCGACGCTGCGCTACCTGGGCGGTGGCGGACACGGCTGCAACGACACCGATGAGAGTTTCTCCACGCACCGACGCTGGCTGCATCACACCATGGCCTACGGCTTTTTGCTGTGTTTCGCTTCGACGTCGGTAGCCACCCTCTACCATCATGTATTGGGCCGCTATGCGCCCTACCCCGTGTTCAGCATCCCGGTCCTCTTAGGCTTGGTCGGCGGACTCGGCCTCGTGGTGGGTTGCGCGGGCCTGGCCTGGTTGAAACTCGCCGGCAACCCGGCGCCGCGCGAGCCCCGGCTGCTCGGTGCCGAATCGGCTTTGTTGTTTCTCCTGTTCATGGTCGCCATCACGGGCTTGGGGCTGCTCGCCGTGCGTGCGACGGGGGCCATGGGCGTCGCGTTGACGATCCACCTGGGCTTCGTCCTGGCGTTGTTCGTCACGCTCCCCTACAGCAAGTTCGTGCACGGGCTGTATCGCGCCGGAGCCCTGATTCGGCATGCGATCGAGCGACCTGTTGCGAGCACGTCACATTGAGGGATGAGTTAAGTGAGTAAAACGTAAAGATTTGCTAAGACAAACGAAATTCTTTGAGTAAATAGAGGATTGCCGACAAAATCCCCCCGCTTGCTAACACGCGGGAGTTTTACAATGAGTGTTTCGAGAAATGGCTTAGCGCTATCGACCATCGCTGGGGCAATCAGCCTCATCCTCGCTCAATCAGCACAAGCTCAAAGCGCCGAATCGGCCGATAAGGCCGGCACGAATCAAAACAACGCGTCGGATTCCTCGGCGGTATCCACGGCGGTGCCTTCGGGCGGCTCCCTCGACGAAATCGTGGTCACCGCCACGAAGCGATCCGAAAGTCTTCAAGTCGTCCCCATCACCGTCGACGTGGTGTCGCAAGCCGCTCTGCAAAGCGCAAATTTGACGGACACCGCGGATCTGCGGCGGCTGGTTCCCGATCTGCAGTTCCTGCACACCAGCACGCCGGGCAACGATGCGTTCGGCATTCGCGGCGTCAGCACGCTGGCGAGCGGTTATGGTCTGGAGCAATCGGTGGGCGTGTCGTTCGACGGCGTGCCGCTCGCGCGCCCCGTGGGGTCGGTGGCCGATTTGGTCGACATCCGGCGCGTGGAAGTCTTGGAAGGACCGCAAGGCATGCTGTTCGGAAAGAATTCCTCGGCGGGTCTCATCAACATCATCAGCAACCCGGCGGAAATAGGTAAAACAGAGACCGTTGCGCGTGCCTCGTTCGGCTCGCTCAATCTGCGGCAGTACTCCGCGACGACCAACATCGAGGTCACCGAAGATTCGGCGCTGCGCCTCACGGCCTGGAAATTTTCCCACGACGGTCCGATCCACGAGGTCAACACCGGACAGGACATGGGCGATCAGAACAGCGACGGCGGGCGCTTGAAGTATCGCTGGAAGCCGACCGAGAATCTCGACATCTCCTTCACCGGCGAATGGGATAGTCATCGCGATAACGGCGCCGGCTACTCGATTCGCTCTTTCACGCCGAACGGCGTGGCGACCGGTCTCGCTGCGTATGAAACGGGATTGGGCACCAGCGCGTCGCCCGAGAATCATCTGGCGCGCGGGCTCGATCTGCCGTATCACGATAACGGCAATACTGCCGCTTACACCGTGCAGGCGGATTATTCCATCGGTGAGGGCACCCTCAGCGCGATCGTGTCGTATCGGGACATCAAGAACGACAATTTGTTCGATCCGTTTCCCACCGACTACGCGCTGGCCGGCACGCAATTCCGTAATGAAGACGACGTGCATTACGACCAGCTCTCCGAGGAAATCCACTACAACTCCCCGGCGGCCGACCGGTTTCGCTACACGGTGGGTGTGTTCAACTATCGCTTGAAACTGCGGGATGATTTCGGACTCGGTTTCTCGCCGTTTCCCATGGCGACGACGGATGTGAACTTCGACGAAAGTCTCGAGAACGACAACTACGCGCTCTTCGGCGAGTCGACCTTCGACGTCACCTCGCAGCTGCACTTCATCGCCGGTCTGCGCGGCTCGCACGATCAGTTGCGCGGCTCGATGGATCGCACGGAAGCGGCTGACGCCAATTTCATGAATGGTGTCGGCGACACGTTCGGGCCGCTGGCCGCGGGCACCTCGATCGCCCACAACGATTTGTCCTGGCGTACCGGACTGCAGTACCAGGTCACGCCCGATGCCATGTCGTATTTGACGGTGTCCAAAGGTTACAAAGGTCCCGGACTCGGCTACTCCGTCAATTCCACGGTGGCCTCGCTGTCGGCTAACAACGGCATCGTCAAACCGGAAATCGTCCACAATTACGAACTCGGTTTGAAGACGCAATGGTTCGACAGGCGCCTGACGGCCAACCTGTCGGTGTACACCGAAATCTTCGACAATTTCCAGACCTCGATCGTCGTGCCGGGCACCTTCATCACCACGACCGAGAACGCGCAGCAGATGCGAACCTCCGGTGTCGCCTTGAATTCGAGCTGGTTCGTGACCAAGAACTTCAGTCTGGCGGGCAACATCAACTACGATCACGCTCGTTTCACGAATTTTCAGAATGCCAGCTGTTATTCGGCGACGCAGACGGCGGCCCAAGGCTGTGTCAACGGCAGTCAAAACTTGAGCGGCCATATGCTGGCCAATACGCCGAAGACCAGCGTCAGCCTGACGGCGCGTTACCAACAGCCGTTGGGAGATAAGTTCATGGGCTTCGTGCAGGCCGTAGACACTTACCACAGTGCCGAGATCTACAGCAGCTTGGGCGATCCAGGTACGGAACAGGGCGGTTTCAGCCTGGTCAACGTCTCAGCGGGAATCGACACCGCCGACGGTCGCTGGGGCGTCTCCGTGTATGGCAACAACGTGTTCGACAAGCACTACGTCGACCTGATCCTGGCGAGCGGCGGTATTCAATACCTGAACGACATCAGCTATAGCGATCTGCAAACCTTCGGAATCGCACTCACCGCGAAGTTCTGACCTACGGCGCGAAGTCCGGAAAAAACCCGTCACCCACCGCGCGAATGCGCGCGCGATGGGTGCCTCGGAAGTGCGCGGGGACCAACAAGCCGCCGTTGCTTGCGAGTTCTTGCAGCAATTTCAAGCGTGTGACGCGAGCCTGCCCGCGATCCGTATCGAGCCCGGCGGACAGTTCAGGATGCAGGACCTGCACGGGACTGTGAATGGCATCGCCGCAAAACACGGCGCGCTCGCCGCCGCGATGGACATGCAGGCCCATCTGTCCCGGCGTATGTCCGGGACACGGCGCCAGCGTGAGGCCCGCGGCGGGCTCGTAGCCATCATCGACCAAATCCACTTGACCCGCGTTCACCACCGGCAGCACCGAGTCTTCGAAAGCATACAGACGGTTCGGACTCTGCTTCTGCAGTGTCAGCCAATGCTGCATCTCGCTCCTACCGACCAAGTAACGCGCGTTGGCGAAAGTGGGCACCCAGCGCCCGTCGATCAGCCGGGTATTCCAGCCGACATGATCGGAATGCAGATGCGTGCAGAACACCACGTCCACCTCGTCCGGGTGAACTCCCGCCAACTTCAAGCGCTCCAGGAACCCCGTGGCTTCGCGCCTGTTCCAGTCCGCCGGCACGGGACGCTCCTTGTGCTCGCCGACGCAAGGATCGATCAATATCGTGCGGCCGCCCACCCGCAATATGAATAATTGGATGGTGAGCAAAATCATGTCGCGCTCGAGGTCGACGTGCAACGGTTCGAGGAAATCGCGCCGGGCGGCAAGTTGCGCCCGATCGGCTTCCGGGAAGATCTTCGCGATGGGTAACTCGGTACGATCGAGATCGATGACCGAATCCACCTGGACGTCGCTTATTCCGAATCGCATGTCTGGCTCCTAAGGGGCCACACGCGCTGGCCGGGTAAAATCAACGCGCGGAGCGCGTAATGCCGCGATGCCTACCAAGATCGCCGCGGTCACCGCGATGGATGCCAACACCAACAGCATGGGGGAGTAGGAATGGAAGTAATCGAAGCCGATACCCATGATGGACGGTCCGGCGATCGCACCTACTTGGTAGAGACCGAACGACAAACCGTATAGTTTTCCGAACGCGCGCATGCCGAACAGTCGTCGCAAGGTGTAGGGGAGTACGTCGCCCTCGCCGCCCAGCGCAAACCCGATCAAAGCAGCCGCCAGAAACGGGGTCGGACCGCCCCAACCGGTCCAGATGAGCACACAGCCCGCGCCTTGCCCGAGAAAACACAGCGCGGCGATGCGGCCGAAGGGCGTGAAGTCGAGAAGCGTCCCGGTCACCAGGCGACCGATGATGGAGCAGCCACCCAGGATCGCGGGAATGTAGGCACTCTGCGCCGGCGTATAGCCGCGGTCCGTGAGTAAAGCGGGCGCGTGAAACGCAAATCCTACTCCGACCGTGACGCCCAACGCAAAGCACACCGACAACAGCCAGAAATTTACCGTTTGAATCGCCGACTTGAAGTCGTGGCCGATCATCAGCGGCGACGCCTCCAAGGTTCGCCGCGCGCGCCGGTACAGGTCGTTGTCACGGATCATGGCGAGACAATTGGGAATACCGACGACCGCGACGATGACCGCCATGGTCATCCACGCGCCCCGCCAACCGCCGCGCTGAATCACGGCCTGCGTCACCAGCGGCGATATGAACTGCCCCACGCTCCCGCCGGCGATGGACAAGGCCAGCGCGCGTCCCAAATTGCCGTCGAACCACTGCGGCGGAACGGTCAGAAACGTCGAGGGCGCGGACACGGAAGCGGCCACGCCTGCCAGAGCCGCACACGCGAGAAACGCGCCGTACAAGGGAGGCATGACGCTGAAGCCCACCATGGACAGCGGCAACAACACGCAGCCGCCGAGTATCACCGGTTTGGACCCGTAGCGATCGATCAGAATTCCCGCGAGCGGCGTGACGACCACCGCCACGACGGAAATCAGGGAAACGCCGAGCGACACCTGGCTCCGGCTCCAACCCAGGTCATGAATCATCGGCTTAAGGTAGAGGCCGAAAACGCTGAGCATCGCCGGCGAAAAAGACACGGCCATGCCGAGCGACACGCCGAAGACGTTCCACCACGGCGATCTGATCTTGGCTCGAGCGTCCATCGGCGTCCCGCTCAACTCAGGTCTGACTGGGCGCGTATTTCCCGCTCAACTGCGGCGCGATGGCATGCAGACCCTTGTTGGTGCGCTCGAGCCGGGTCTCGCGCTCCCAGGTGCGTTTGAGATCGTCACGAACGCGGACCGACAAACGCCCCAGCCCTTCGGTCTCGAGTTCCACCGTGTCGCCGTCCTGGAAGGCGTTCAAGCCGCGGTGATTGGTGCCCGTGGGAACCAAGTCGCCGGGTTCCAAGGTCTGAATATGGCTTAGAAATTCGATGCACCGTGGAATTTTGTGCGCCATGTCGCTGGTGTTGAAGTTCTGCTTCAACACCCCGTTGACCCACAATTTGATCTGTAAAGCCTGCGGATCCGCAATTTCATCGGCGGTCACGATGTACGGGCCCACCGGTCCGAAGGTATCGCGCGATTTCATCTGGAAGAACGTATTTCGGTCGGGCGGCAGACCGCGAGCCGACACATCGATGAAATTAACGTAGCCGAAGATATGTTTCATCGCATCCGCGGCATTGACCCGTTGCGCCTGCTTGCCGATGACGAGAGCCATTTCGGCCTCGCCCTCGAACACCGTGGCGGGCACATCCGGCAGCACCACTTCATCGTTCGGCCCGACGATGCAGCCTACCGTCTTCAGGAAGGCATTGATGGGCGGTGGCGCGGGCAGGGTGCCATCCTCCATGTAGTTGACGGCCATGCAGACGATGTTGGCGGGGCGCGGCAGCGGAGCACGTAACTTCACCGAGGCGAGAGGCAGCTTAGTATCGGCCTTTGCCGCAGCTTCCAAGGGGCCTCTGAACGAATCGAAGCGCTCGATCAGACCCGCCATCAAAGCATGAGGGCTGGAATGGGGGATACTCTTGACGACGTCGGAGACATCGACGATGGCGTCGTTCTGAATGATGCCAAGACGATAGGAATCAAAAAAAGCGATTTTCATGGTTTCTTGTCCAAAGATCGGTGGTGCGGAGCGACCGACGGCGGTCGCCACGATTGATTCGGAGTGCATTATTATACGAGTTAATCGGCAAGGATGCGCAGTGGCATGCTATGCACCTTGGGTGCCTATCCCCTATGATTCGCTTTGCCGACACGGTGATCAATTTAAACGAGGTGGAACTTATTATGTCAGCGCAACCGACGACAACACAGCTGAGCCATGTCGGGCTATTCGTTACCGACTTGCCCAAGATGGTCGACTTTTATACCCGTTCGATCGGGTTCGTAGTAACGGACAAGGGCGAAGGCGGCAATCCGACCTTCCTGAGCCGCAGCCCCAAAGATCATCATCAGTTGATTCTGCGTCCGGGCCGGCCGGCCGGCGTTGCTGAGATGGTGCAACAAGTCTCCTTCAAGCTCGGGTCTCTGGCCGAGGTTCAAAAACTGTACCCGAGAATTCGCGACAGCGAGGCCAGCGGGTTGGAGCCGGTTACCCACGGCATTGCTTGGTCGATTTATTTTCGCGATCCGGAAAATAATCGGGTTGAGATGTTTGCTGATACCGAGTGGTATATCACCCAGCCGTTTCGCTCCTTCATCGACTTGGAGAAGCCGACGGCGGATCTGTATCGCGAGACCGAAGCTATGTGTATGGCGCGGCCGGACTACAAGCCCATGACGCAATGGCGTGCCGAGTTTGAACAGAAAATGGCGGCGGGCAGCTAGGACTCGATTGCAGGTGGGAGGAAGTCGAGCGCTCGGATATTTAACGATATCGCGAGTGCTCGTCCGAGACCCATTACCTGCCGGCCTTGGTGAAGGGCAGCATACGCGCGAGCACACCATCCTTATTCCAAAACTGATGTTTGAGGGCGGCCAAGACATGGAAGATCGCCAGGAAGAAGAGAACGTGACTTAGAAAATGATGGGTGTCGCGTAACCATTCGAAAGCTCGTTGATTTTGCCCCACCAAGCTCGGCCAGGTGAACCAGCCGAACCAACTGACGGGATGACCGTCCGCCGTGGACATCATCCAGCCGGTCAAAGGCATGCAAAACAACAGCACGTAAAACGCAATATGGGATGTTTTCGCGAGCGCGCGTTCCGCGCCCTTCATATGTGCCGGTAACTCGGGCGGTGGGCTTCGCAACCGCCAAATCAGCCGTAAAATCACCAGCATCAACACCGTCATTCCGAAGCTCTTGTGCTTCAAGACCAGCCCCAGCTTGTCCAATCCGAACGGTATGGGCATCTGAACGCCCGGCGGTAGGTTGTCGGGGATGGGCGCCAGCACGAACTGCGTCACGATCAACGCGGCGATGATCCAATGGAAACTTTGCGCGAGGGTACCGTAACGAGTCCGTGAATTTTCAACTTGCATCGGCACCTTGGGCAATTACTGGGTTTTTAGCCGCGGATCGTAGTGAGTGTAATTCGCATCGTCCGGGCTGGGCGCGTATTTGTCATCGTGCTGTTTGTTATCGGCACACACGTATTCGCGGACCCCATCGCCGGCCGGTGCACGCGTAAAGTGCTTGGTCTCCGTCCACGGCTTGTCGAAGACGACCGGATCTTCCAACGTGATGGTCCAGTCCAGCGCGTCCTTGCCGACCAACTGAACCCGTTCCGTGACGTGCAGCTGATCGCTGTGTGGGACGGCGGCGACGTCAATCACGGTATCGGGGCGAATACCCACGGTGTCGATAACCAACGTCTTACCCTCCCAATGACCGATCGCATCGCCGTCGAAGGTATATTCGATCTCGTCGGCCGGCGGGTGTCCGCGGCCATCGGTCCAGATGCGCCGAGTCTCGTTGAAGAGTTCAGTCAACACCGTGACCCGGCCGGGCGTCATGAGTATTTCGAATGGATAGCTGCCGTTCATCATGTGCGGCATGCCGGGCGGCAGGCACGCGAGCGCGGGATCCCAAATTCGCATGCCGGCATCTTTCCGCTGCCGGGTCTTCAGCCATTCCGTCATCCACTCAGGCTTCAGAGGCGGCTTCTCACGCACCATTCCTGCCTGCGGATCGAAATCACGCGGATGATGCGGCAGCATCTCCCAAACGCCGCTGAAATCCGCGCCGGCGGGTTTGATCGGCATCGACGGCGGTGCGGCGTGCGCCGGATGGGCGGGAGCGGCCGGAGGAGGAGGCGGCGCTCCGGGGGGTAGCGGCGGGGCTCCGGGGGGCAAGGACGGCGCTTGTGCCGCAGCGATACCCATGCACCCCAAAACCAACGCCACCGCTGCAACGACTCTCGAATTCATCAGGTTTTTCTCTCTATCTACTTATCGCTATCGGGTGATCGCGGACAGGATGGCTTGCCGTTCAGGACTCACGTGGTCGGCGGTGGTCCGGGCGGGGCGCCCGGCGGCGGCGCACCCAGCG
>CAZZXZ010000045.1:0-23371 GCA_964658135.1 uncultured Acetobacteraceae bacterium
CGACGCAGCACGGCCAGCGATTGGGTGGAGAATACCAAAAACGCCCCGGTCCACAGCGCCACCAAGGCGAGCATGTTCAAGTTGACCCGGTAGGCGCGAGTGACCGTCACGGCACGATCCCTTTCGACTTGCGGCGCGACCGCGAGCACGCCGGCAGGTAGACGGGAGCCCAATTCCTTGCGGTAGGCAGCCACGCCGGTGCCCGACTTCAAACGCAGATCGATGCGATTGAGGACACCAATTTTGTCGAATGTCCATTGCGCCGAAGCGATGTCCATCACCCCGAGGGGTTGGTTGTAAGTCGAGTCGGCAAGAATGCCGAGGACGCGCAACGATTTGACGGAGCCACCCACCGAGACGGTCACGCTATCGCCGCGTTTGACGTCCAATTGACGGGCGGCGCTGTTGCTCAAGAAGATGCTGTCGGCTCGAAACAAATCGAAAATGCTACCGGCAATGTCGCCGAGCAAGGCCGGCTGCAAGGCAGCGGCACGGAACGCATCCAGACCGAGCACCTTGAGCGTCTCGCGCCGGCCGGGCATCGCCACGTCAAGTTCCAGCACGGGACTCGCCACCGCGACCGCAGAATCCCTGGCCAATCGCGTATACAAAGATTCGGCAAAGCCTTGGCTCGGTCCGCGCACGATGATGTCCGCTTCGCCCACCAGACGTTTGGTGGCGAGGCCGAACTCGTTGAGCGCCGCGGCATTGACCAGGTATACCGCCGCACCCAAAGCGACCCCCAAGGCAATCGCGATGATGGTGACCAACAGCCGTCCGGGTTGGTCGCGCAACTGTGCCATGAGAAGAACACGCCAAACCGTGACAGCGACGCGGCTGCGGGCATCGCTCACCTAGGGCGTCTCCGACGAATGCAAGCCACGTCCGTCGAGCAGTAGTATGCGATCCGCGGTGTCTGCCGCCGTGCGCGAATGCGTGATCAGTATGCCGGCGGCGGAATTGGCTTTGATTTGTTCGCGCAGCAACGCGAGGATCTGGCCTGCGCTGCGGGGATCGAGATTTCCGGTCGGCTCGTCGGCCAATAACAGTCGCGGCCGATGCACGAGGGCGCGCGCGATCGCGATGCGCTGCACTTCGCCGCCGGATAGTTCGCGCGCGTAACGGCGGGCCAACGACGCAATTCCGACGTTGTCCAACATCTGTGCGGTGCGCCGCTCGCGTTCGGTCGCCTGGACGCCCAACAACTCGAGCGGCAGGGCGACGTTCTGCGCCACGGTCAGATACGGCAGGACATGAAAGGCTTGAAAGACGAACCCCACGGACCGGCGCCGCAGCAAAGTCATGGCGTCATCGTCCAAAGTGGATAGATCGCACCCTTCCAACAACACCCGGCCGGCGTCGGGATGATCGAGTCCGGCAAGCAAATTGAGCAGTGTGGACTTGCCGACGCCCGACTCGCCCATGACGGCGAGATATTCGCCCTGTCGCAGCTCGAGGTTGATACCTTCGAACACCGGCGGACGATCGGCCTTGTATCGCTTCGTCAGGGCATCGAGCTGTAGAACGACCGCATCAACCACCGCGTACGCCTTCGAGTCTCAAGCAGCGTCGACGCCGATGACGGCCTTGACCTCCAAAAAGTCGCGCAAGCCGAACTCGCCGTATTCGCGTCCGTTACCGGACATTTTGAAGCCGCCAAACGGCGTCTTCATGTCTCCGGAGGCGCCGTTCAAAGCCACCTGACCCGCTCTGATACGGTTGCCGACGCGACGCGCGCGCGCGTTGTCCCCGGACCATACATAGGCGGCGAGACCGTAGGGCGTATCGTTGGCAATGGCGATGGCGTCAGCTTCGGTCTCGTAGGGAAGAATGCACAGCACGGGGCCGAATATTTCCTCGCGGGCGATCGTCATGTCGTTGCGGACATCGGAGAAAATGGTGGGTTTGACGAAATAGCCTTGGGACAAGCCGGCGGGCCGACCGGTCCCTCCGACCACCAGGCGCGCGCCCTCCGCAATGCCCTTCTCGATAAAATGTTCGACACGGTCGTACTGAAGTTTCGACACCACCGGGCCCACGGTGGTGCTCGCCAAGGTCGGATCGCCGACCACGACTTCGGCGGCGACTCGACGCGCGATGCTTTCGACATCGGCCATTCTCGACAGGGGCACCAGCATGCGGGTCGGTGCATTGCAGGACTGTCCGGAATTCTGAAATACATGCAGCACGCTGAGCTTCACGGCGCGTTCGAAGTCGGCGTCGTCCAACAAGACGTTCGGCGACTTGCCGCCCAGCTCCTGGTGAACGCGTTTCACGGAGGCTGCCGCGCTTCTCGCTACCTCCGTACCGGCGCGCGTCGACCCGGTAAAGGACACCATGTCCACCTCTCGATGCGAGGCGAGCGGGGCGCCGACCTGAGCACCGTCGCCATTGATCAGATTGAACACACCGGGCGGCACTCCCGCCTCGTGCATGACCTGCGCCCACAGATAGGCGCTCAACGGCGCGTATTCGGACGGCTTCAATACCATGGTGCATCCCGCCGCCAGCGCGGGCACGACCTTGGCCGCCACCTGATTCATCGGCCAATTCCACGGTGTGATGAGTGCGCACACGCCGACCGGTTCCTGAACCAGGCGAACGTTGCCGCGCAACTCCTCGAATTCGAATGTTTTGAGCACCTCGATCATGGCGCTGATATGGCCCACGCCGATCCGCGCCTGAGAGCCTTTCGCAAGGGTCATCGGCGCACCCATCTCGGTGGAAATGGCATGCGCGATGTCATCGTAACGAGCCTTGTAGCAGGCCAGCACCCGCTCCAGTAACGCCAGACGCTCGGCGGGCGTGCTCTGTGAATAGCCGTCGAAGGCGCGCCGCGCGGCGGTCACGGCCCGATCGACATCCGGCGCGCTGCCCATCGAAATCACGCCGGCGACCGTTTCGGTGGCCGGATTGATCACATCGAATTCCCGTGCATCGACCGGATCGACCCATGCGCCGTCGATGTAGAACTGCCGATTGTCGTAAGTCATTGCGATTTCCTTCAAAAATCATCGAACAATTGTCGCGCCGACACTTTACGTCACTTTGCCCGGGTCGGCTGTAGTTCGCATTTTGCTCACGGCGATGTTGATACCCTCATTGCCGGTCGATACGTCAAAAAGGATGCGCTGCATGGTCGGCAGGCGAATGTTGTCGCTGGGCTCGTTGTTGCTCGGCGCGCTGGCGTTTGCGACGGTCGCGCTCGCGGCAACCGCGCGCTTGCCCGTGGCGGTACCCGACACAGGCGGCGGCGGCGCATTGGATTGGTGGGATACGATGTTTGTGGTCGGCGTCCTGCTGGCGGGACGACGGCATGGGAAACGCCGGCCCCGGGATCGGCGCGATGAGCGATAATCGGCCATGGCCATCGACACCGTGATTGATCCCGTGATGACGCACCGCGATGCGCGCGGTGCCTTGTTCGAGCCGCTGAGCGATACCGGGCTGTCGGCGCAAAAAAACGTTCACGTGGTATTGACACACCCGAACGGCGTGCGGGGCAATCATCGCCACCGCACGGCGACCGAAACCACCAGCGTGGTCGGTCCTTGCCTGGTGCGGCTGAAGGAGCCGGCCGGGATCCGGGATGTGAATGTCCCGGCGGGGGAAATTTGGCGTTTCACGATTCCGCCCGGCGTGGCGCACGCCTATCGAAACACCGGAGATGGCGTCATGGTATTGGTGTCTTTCAGCACCAACCTGCACGATCCGAACGGCACCGACACCGAGCGGGAGACCCTGCTCGAGGCGTAGGACTCGACCGTAGCCGCGCACCGGTCTGTTTGCCGGGTCAGGGCTTTACATTTGGCGTTTTTGAACGCCGAAAGCGCAAAATAACCAGTAAAAGTCTGGATAATTGAAACCTGCGCCCCAACGTGAGGGTCTCAGTATGCAGTTCATAAACCTTTGAGAGGACGTATTCAATGGGAAGCATGAGAACCTGGTCCCTGGCCGCAGTCGCGGGAATATTCGTGGTCGTCGTTGCCCATCAACGCTCGAACGCGGATTCGCGTCCCACGCCGCCACCCACCGTCATGACCGTGCCGACCTCGCCGGCCCCCCCGTCGGCGCGAGTCACCGGGTTGCCGGACTTTTCGCAGTTGGTGGCGGAAAGTGGTGCCGCCGTGGTCAACATCAGCGTGACCGAAAAAGCACAGAAGCCGGGCGAGGGCGGCGTGGGCGAGGATCCCCTGTCGCAATTCTTCCATCGCAACATGCCGAGTCCCGAGAATGCTCCGCCGAGTCACGGCATAGGGTCCGGCTTCATTGTCAGCGCGGATGGGTACGTGTTGACGAACGCGCACGTGGTGGCGGATGCGTCCGAAGTCACCGTCCGCCTGACCGACCGGCGCGAGTTCGCAGCCAAGGTCATCGGGGTCGACAAGCGCAGCGACGTGGCGCTCATCAAGATTGCGGCTACCGGCCTGCCATTCGTGCATTTCGGCGATCCCGCCAAGATTCGTCCGGGCCAGTGGGCCATCGCCATCGGTTCGCCGTTCGGCTTCGATAACAGCGTGACGGCCGGCGTGGTGAGTGCGACGGGCCGTTCGTTGCCGGATGAGGGGAGTTCCTACGTGCCCTTCATTCAAACCGATGCAGCCGTCAACCCGGGCAATTCGGGCGGTCCGCTGTTCAATGTGGACGGCCAGGTAATCGGCATCAATTCGCAGATCTACAGCCGCACCGGCGGCTACATGGGTATGTCGTTCGCCATTCCCATCGACGTGGCGCTCAACGTCAAGGATCAGTTGTTGAAATCCGGCAAGGTCAATCGCAGTCGAATCGGCGTGGCGGTCCAGGAATTGGGCCAACCGTTGGCCTTGTCGTTCGGGCTCACCGCTCCGCACGGTGCGCTGGTAAGCGCGGTGGAACCGGCGAGCCCCGGCGAGCGCGCGGGCCTCAAGCCCGGCGACATCATCACCAGCGTCAACGGTCACGCGATCGATCACTCCTCCGACCTGCCGGCCGTGATATCGCAGCTGACCCCGGGGACGGAAGCCAAGCTCGGCGTCTGGCACGAGCGCAAAGCCACCGAAGTCATGGTCAAGACCGTCCTGCTCGAGGACACACCGGCGCAGTCGGCGAAAGCCGTCGGCGAAGATGGCGGTGGTAAATTGGGGCTTGCCGTGCGGCCGCTGAAGCCCGACGAGCAACAGGAAATGCACACCAAGGGCCGGCTGGTCGTCGAGGAAGTCACGGGTCCCGCGCTGGCGGCCGGGCTGCAAGCCGGTGATGTGGTCCTGGGGGTGAACGGCTCCGGCGTCACGACGGTAGCCGATCTCAAGCGTGAAGTGGCGCGCGCCGGTCACAGCGTTGCACTGTTGATCCAGCGCGAAGATGCGCAAATCTACATTCCGGTCGATTTGGGATGAGGCTGGTTTAGATGACGTTTGTCTAGCCGCAATGGAACCAGCCGTCCCGTTGCTTTCCCCTCGTGCACCCGAAGTCGCCGGCATCAAGCCGGCGACTTTTTTGCCGACCACGCGTGCCGAAATGGCGGTGCTCGGCTGGGAGCGCTGCGACATCATCGTGGTGTCGGGCGACGCGTATGTCGATCACCCGAGTTTCGGCATGGCCATCATCGGCCGTCTGTTGGAGGCGCAGGGCTTCAAAGTCGGCATCATCGCCCAGCCGGACTGGCACAGCACGCATGACTTCGAAGCGCTCGGCGAGCCACGGCTTTTTTTCGGCGTGACCGGCGGCAACATGGATTCGATGGTGAATCGTTACACCTCGGATCGGCGCGTCCGCAGCGACGATGCCTACACGCCGGGCGGGCAAGGCGGTAAGCGTCCCGATCGCTGCGTCATCGTTTACTCCCAGCGGGTGCGCGAAGCGTACAAAAACGTGCCCATCGTATTGGGTGGGATCGAAGCGAGCTTGCGGCGAATCGCCCATTTCGATTATTGGTCCGAACGTGTGCGGCGCTCCGTGCTCGTCGATTCCAAGGCCGACCTGCTTGTCTATGGAAATGCCGAGCGGCAAATCGGTGCCATCGCCAAACGGCTCGATGCCGGCGCCGCGATCCACGACATCACGGATCTGCGCGGCACCGCCTTCGTACGGCGCGGTCTCCCTGCCGATTGGATGGAGATCGACTCGACGGAACTCGATACGCCCGGTCCGCTGGCACCGCGCAGCGATCCTTATGCCGCGGAGGACGAGCGCAAGCAGACTTTGAGTACGGCACCGTCGGCCGCCTCCGGCAACGTGGTCAAGTTCTACCGCAAGGTGCCAAACGCGCAGCGCGATCGCAGCGTCATCCGGCTGCCCTCGTTCGAACAGGTCAGTGATGATGCCGTGCTCTATGCGCACGCCTCGAGAATTTTGCATCTGGAGGCGAATCCCGGTAACGCGCGTGCGCTCGTACAGCGCCATGGGACCTTCGATGTCTGGTTAAATCCGCCGCCCATTCCGCTGACCACCCCGGACATGGACGCGGTCTACGAATTACCGTACGCCCGGGCGCCGCATCCTCGCTACGGCGCGGAAAAAATTCCCGCGTTCCACATGATCCGCTTTTCGGTGTCGATTCAGCGCGGCTGTTTCGGTGGTTGTACTTTTTGCTCGATCACCGAGCACGAAGGAAGAATCATTCAGAGCCGCTCGGAAGATTCCATCATCCGTGAAATCGAGACCATACGCGATACGGTACCGGGCTTTACCGGCGTGATTTCCGACCTCGGCGGTCCGACGGCCAACATGTACCGGCTGCACTGCAAGAGTGCGACGATCGAGTCGGCCTGCCGGAGGCCGTCCTGCGTATTTCCCGGCGTGTGCCCGAACCTCGATACCAATCATGCTCCGCTCATCAGTTTGTACCGCCGGGCGCGCACCCTCAGAGGGGTCAAGAAAGTGCTGATCGCCTCGGGCGTCCGCTACGATCTCGCGATCGAGTCGCCCGAGTACGTCAAGGAACTGGCTACTCATCACACCGGTGGTTATCTGAAAATTGCGCCCGAAGCCATCGGCGATGGCCCGTTGTCGAAAATGATGAAGCCCGGCGTCGGCGCTTATTACCGTTTCAAAGAGCTCTTCGATAAATATTCCAAGGAAGCGGGCAAGGAACAGTATCTGATTCCCTACTTCATCGCAGCGCATCCGGGCACCCGCGATCAAGACATGTTGGAACTTGCGTTGTGGCTGAAGAAAAACGGCTTTCGGGCCGATCAGGTGCAGGCATTTTTGCCCTCGCCGATGGCCACGGCAACCGCGATGTATCATTCCGGAAAAAATCCGCTCAAGCGGGTGTCGCGCAGCAGCGAGGACGTCGTCATCCCGAAAGGCATCAAGGTGCGCCGCTTGCACAAGGCGTTCTTGCGCTACCACGATGCGGCGAACTGGCCGATACTGCGCGAGGCCTTGAAGCGCATGGGCCGTGCCGATCTGATCGGCAACGGGAAGCACCATTTGATCCCCGCATACCAGCCGGTGGGGACCTCGGTACGGACGGGTTTGCCGTTTCGCACGCAGCATACCGGGTTGCCCAAATCCGGCCCCGACCGGCCGGGCAAGCTACGCGGTGCGCCGAACCGGCGCGGGCGGCCGTAGCGTTTGCGCTTGCTAGCCTGCCGGCGGTGCGCTTAAAGTTCGCCGCAAGTCTTTAACGTAAACACTATGGAATGGCGCGTACCCGCGTGATCGCCGGTACGCGTGTGAAGTATGGATAAATGGATCGTTCATAAGTTCGGCGGTTCGAGCGTCGCCGACGCGAATTGTTTTCGACGGGTGGCGGATATCGTCGAGTCTTCCTCGAATCCGCGCGAAGGGATCGTCCTGTCGGCCTGTCGCGGGGTCACGGACGGGTTGCTAGCGCTGGTGAAGCTCGCGGAACAGCCCGACGGCAACTTCGATACGGCCCTCGATGCGCTCAAGGAGCGCCACATCAGTCTCGCGGCGGAGCTGGTGTCCCCTGACGCGCAAGCGGTTTACGCTGCGCAGCTCGACAAGGATTGTCGCGACATTGCCGGTATGTTGAAGACCGTGCGCCTCATTCGGGCCGCGCCGGATGCCATGCGGGACGTGATTTCAGGCTATGGGGAAATCTGGTCGACGCGTTTGTTCGCGCCCTTTCTTCGCGAACGCCACCGCAGCATCGGCGAGGTGCGTTGGATCGACGCGCGCGACGTGGTGGTCGTCGAATGGGGGCCGCTGGGCCCCGCCGTGCAATGGGCCACCAGCGAACAGAACCTCGCACGTTTGGTGCCCGAGGAGTTCGCGGGTCGGCTCGTCATCACAGGGTTCATTGCGATCACCACGACCGGCATGCAGACCACGCTCGGCCGCAACGGCAGCGACTTCTCCGGCTCGATATTCGGCGCCCTGTTGCATTCCTCGGAAATCATCATCTGGACCGACGTCGATGGCGTGTTGTCGGCCGATCCGCGGCTCGTACCGAACGCCCAGGTCATCGATCAGCTGTCGTACAACGAAGCCATGGAACTGGCCTACTTCGGTGCCAAGGTCATTCATCCGCAGACCATGGAGCCGGCCGTGGCGCGCGGCATTCCGATTTACATCCGCAACACCTTCGCCCCCGCCAAGCGCGGCACGCTGATTTGCGCACAACCGGTCTCGGCGCTCAAGGTCAAAGGCATCACCACCATCGACCGCGTCGCCCTGGTGAATGTCGAGGGCGCCGGCATGATCGGTGTGCCGGGCACCGCGCACCGGCTATTCGGCGCGCTGCGCGATGCCGGTATCTCGGTTATCTTGATTTCCCAAGGCAGCTCCGAGCACTCCATTTGTTTTGCGATTCCGGAGAAGCAGGCCGTTCGCGCCGAAGCCGCCGTGCGGTCCGCCTTCGATGCGGAGTTGCGCGGGGGTCAAATTCAACGCGTCGACGTGGGCTTGGACTTGAGCATCTTGGCCGTCGTCGGCGACGGTATGGCGGGTGCGCACGGCCTTGCTGCCAAGGTGTTCAACTCCCTGGGCGACGCCGCGATCAGCGTGCGCGCCATCGCGCAGGGTGCGTCCGAACGCAACATTTCCGTGGTGGTGGAAGGCAAAGGCGCCGCGCGGGCGCTGCGTGCAGTCCACGCCGCGTTTTATCTCTCGCCTAATACCTTCTCGATCGGGTTGATCGGGCCTGGCACCGTGGGCCGGGTGTTGTTGGCGCAGATGGCCACCCAAGTGGAGCGCCTGCGGACGCTCAATTTGGATCTTCGGCTGCGCGGTATCGCCGGTTCGAAGCGCATGCTGTTGGCGGAAACCAGCATCGACCTTGACCATTGGGCCGAGCAGCTGGCGACCCACGGCGAGCCGCTCGATCTGCAGAAGTTCACCGAGCATTGCCAAGCGGACTACATTCCGCATACCGCCATCATCGATTGCACCGCCAGCGCCGACATCGGTGAGCACTATCTGGCGTGGCTCAGCCGCGGCATCCACCTCGTGACGCCCAACAAGAAAGCCAACAGCGGGCCGCTCCCTTACTACCGCGCGTTACAGGATGCGAGCCGCGCCGCCGGCACGCATTACTTGTACGAAGCCACGGTCGGCGCGGGCTTGCCGGTGATTCAGACGCTGCGGGATTTGCGCGAGACGGGCGATGACATCACGCGGATCGAGGGCATATTCTCAGGTACGCTGGCCTA
Source organism: uncultured Acetobacteraceae bacterium (assembly GCA_964658135.1). Lineage (GTDB taxonomy): Bacteria > Pseudomonadota > Gammaproteobacteria > Steroidobacterales > Steroidobacteraceae > Bog-1198. Next base: position 9,600 of record CAZZXZ010000045.1, read on the forward strand.
CCTGTTCAACGTGTTCAACGGCAGCGACGCTTTTTCTTCCATCGTCTACGCGGCCAAGCTCAAGGGTTACACCGAGCCGGATCCGCGCGAGGATCTGTCGGGCATGGATGTAGCGCGCAAACTCATCATTCTCGGCCGAGAGATGGGGTTGACCCTCGAAATGTCGGATGTCGACGTCAGAGGGCTGGTGCCCAAAGCGCTCCAGAACGCCAGCGCCGAGGAATTCATGGCGCGGCTGCCCGAGTTCGATGCCGGCATGGCGCAGCAGCTCGCGGAGGCACAGCGCGATGGTCAGGTGCTGCGCTATGTGGGGCGAATCGACGGCGACGGCAAAGCGACCGTGGGTCTGACGCGGTTGGACGCCAAGCATGCGTTTGCCAACCTGGCGCTCACCGATAACGTGGTGCGGTTCGCAACCCGCCGCTACTGCGACAACCCGCTGATCGTCCAGGGACCGGGTGCGGGTCCCGAAGTGACCGCGGGCGGCGTGTTTGCCGATCTGCTGAGATTGTCTGCCTATCTAGGAGCGCATCTTTAATGTTGACCGACGTCACTGCTTTTGCACCCGCGACGGTTGCCAACGTCGGCATCGGCTTCGATATATTAGGACACACCGTCGACGCGGTGGGTGATCGCGTCCGGCTCCGCCGCATCGATGAACCGGTGGTGCGCATTCGCACGATCACGGGTATCGCCGGTGAGTTGCCCATCGACGCCGCGAGCAATACCGCGGGCCGGGCCGTGCAGGCTCTGCAGTCGGCTTTGGGCCTGGGCTACGGCTTCGAGATCGACATCGACAAAGGCATTCCCTTGGCGTCGGGTATGGGCGGTTCGGCCGCGTCCGCCGTGGCGGCCGTCGTGGCGGCCAATGCCCTGCTGGAGCAGCCGGTGTCGCGCCTGCAGTTGCTGAAATTCGCGATGGAAGGGGAAATCGTCGCCAGCGGCTCGGCGCACATCGACAACATCGCGCCGTGCCTGATCGGCGGCTTGGTGTTGACGGTGGGCATCGATCATCCCCGAGTGAAACAAATTCCCGTGCCGCCGTTACTGCGCTGCGTGCTCGTGCATCCGCACATGTTTTTAGGGACGCGCGAGGCGCGCGCGGTGCTGAAGACCGACGTCACGCGTTCCGATTTCGTGTGGCAGACCGCCAATCTCGCCGGCTTCATCAGCGGGTGCTATTCGAACGATTTGGACATGATTCGCGATTCCTTCAACGACGTCATCATCGAGCCGCAACGGCATTCGTTGATTCCCGGTTTCAAGGATGTGCAGCGCGGCGCGATGTCGGCCGGTGCTTTGGGGTGCTCGATCTCGGGCGCCGGCCCGACCATCTTTGCCTGGTCCGAGATCCAACATGCCGAAGCCGTTCGTGGCGCGATGGTTGCCGGCTTTACGGCCCATGGTCTGGCGGCGGATAGTTGGATATCCTCCTTGGAGGCTTACGGTGCGCGGGTGATCAAGGCGTGAGCGGTTTGCGATTCGTCAGCTCGCGCGGGAATGCGCCGGCGGTCACGTTGAGTGAAGCCATCGAGCAGGGATTGGCGCCCGACGGCGGTCTGTACCTGCCGGCGCGGTTGCCTACCATCGACGTGGCCGCCGTTGCCCGTCTGTCAAGTCTGCCGGCGATCGCCGTCGCTGCCTTGGGCGGTTTCTTCGCAGGCGACCGCCTCGAGCCGCAGCTGCGCGATATCTTGTATTCCGCATTTGATTTCGACGCCCCCACGACGCCGGTCGTCGCCGCGGAGGGCGCGTTGTACGTACTCGAGTTGTTTCACGGACCCACCGCCGCCTTCAAAGATTTTGGCGCCCGCTTTTTGGCCGAATGCCTGCAGCGCTTGGAAGTGCGCTCGTCGCGTCCGTTGACCATTCTGGTGGCGACGTCGGGCGATACCGGTGGGGCGGTGGCGGCCGCGTTTCACCTGCGACCCTGGGCGAGGATCGTCGTGTTGTACCCGAAAGGCTTGGTGAGTCCACGCCAGGAACAGCAACTGACCTGTTGGGGCGATAACGTCATTTCGCTGCGCATCGACGGTAGTTTCGACGACTGTCAGCGCCTGGTGAAAGAGGCGTTCGTGGATGCCAAAATGAGCGTCAAGCACCGGTTGAGTTCCGCCAACAGCATCAATATCGGCAGGCTGCTGCCGCAGATGGTTTACTACATCGCGTCGAGTCTCGACGTCGAGCGCCGCAGCGGCGCGAAGGCGTCCTACCTCATTCCGGCCGGCAATCTCGGCAACGCGTTCGCGGCGCTCTGGGCACGGACGCTGGGATTCCCGATCGACCGTATTCGATTGGCGCACAACGCGAACCGGCCGGTCGTGGATTATCTACAGACCGGCGAATGGCGGCCGCGGCCGAGCATTCCGACGCTGGCATCGGCGATGGACGTCGGAAATCCCAGCAACATGGAACGTCTGAGGTCGCTTTATCCCACGCTCGAATCGATGCACGAACAGTTCAGCGCAGACTGCGTCGATGACGCTACAATCCGCGCTCGTATCGGAGAAGACTTCATGCACTATGGCCGGGAATGGTGTCCGCATACCGCAACGGCGGCCGAAGTCTACAGCCGCTTGAGCCTGTCGGAGCGGCTTGGTCAACCTTGGGTCGTGGTGGCGACGGCGCATCCGGCCAAGTTCAACGAAGTGGTCGAGCCCATCATCGGCAAAAACGTCGCCGTGCCCGACGCCTTGAGCCGTTTGCTGAGACTGCCGCAGCACTTCATGGACTTGCCGCCGAGCCTGCAGGCGGTCGCCGCAGCGCTCGAATGAACGACCTGCGGATCGAGCCGGAATGGTTGGCGAGCGGCGCGGCTCTACTGCTGCTGGGAACCGGATCGTACGTGGCCTACGGCGCCTACCAGCGCCGCACCCGCCGCAAAGCGTTGCTCGCGCGGCTGGAGCGAGTGGGTTACCAGGCGGCACACCAAGTCCTGGTGCCGGACGGCATGGGTGGCTTCATTCACATCGATCATTTGTTGCTCACGCCGCGCGGCGTGCTCGTGCTCGACACGCGGCGGGTGGCCGGTCTCATATTCGGCGGCGACCAGATGAGCGATTGGACCGTGATGGGTCGTCGTCGTTACACCTTCGATAATCCGCAGCCAGCACTTTACGACCGCGTCGCGGCAGTCAAGGCCTTGGTGGGCGACGTGCCGGTGGAGGGACGCCTGTTATTTTCGAACCAGGGTAAATTCACCAAGGGCAAACCGAAATACGTACTGATGCTCGACGGCATCGAAGTGGAATTTCCGGCGGTCGACCGAGGTCAGAGCGACTTCCCCGAACACGCCGCTTACACGAGCGCCTGGACCCGCCTCGTGTCCCAGCTGCGCCCGAGCCCGCACCTCTTTACGAATCTTTAGTCGGCCAGGTCGAAGAAGGCGAGGGCCGTTCGCGTGGTCGCGGCCGCCAGACTCTCGGCCGACTCTTCGCGCAGCCCCGCCACGACGTCTGCGATGTGGGTCAAGAACTTCGGTTCGTTGCGTCTCGATGCCGGCGCCGGTCGTAGATCGCGCGGCAACAAGTAAGGTGCGTCGGTTTCCAACATCAAGCGATCCGGCGGGATGCGCGGCACCGCTTCGCGCAAGGCCGTGCCGCGGCGTTCGTCGCAGACCCAGCCCGTGACACCGATGTGCAGACCGAGGCTCAGGTAATCCTCGAGCTGCGCAATGCTGCCGGTGAAGCAATGCGCGACGCCCCGCAGCCGCCCGCGGAAGTCGCCGAGGATGGCGAGGAAATCTTCATGAGCATCTCGTTGGTGCAAAAATACCGGCTTCCCAACGGTGACGGCCAGCTCCAGCTGCGCAACAAATGCGCCGCGTTGCATGGCCGGAGGAGAGAGGTTACGCCAATAATCGAGTCCACATTCGCCGACGGCGACGCTCTTCGGGTGCTGCAGCAACTCGAGCAGTGCGGCGCGGCTCGCGCCGTCGAAGGTGGTCGCCCAGTGTGGATGGATACCCACCGTGTTCCATAAGTGCAAGGGATGAGCGGCGGCCAACGCAGCCGCCGCGCGCGAGCTCGATACATCCGCGCCGGTCACCACCTGTCGCGTCACGCCCGCTTCGATGGCTCGAGCCAAGACGGTGCCGCGATCTGCATCGAAGCTTTCATGTGTCAAATTCGAGCCGATGTCGACCAGTTCTGCCATCGAAGAATCGCCGCCGCGGAAAAGATTCCCCAGTATACGGGCGCGACCGTCGCGGATTACTACCTGCTATGATTCCAGCGGCATGAATCCTCAAGGCACGCAGCTATCGTTGTTCGAAACTCGTGGCACTGACGATCCGTTCGCGGTTCGCGTGAGTCCGCGGGCGCGTCGACTGACCGCCCGAGTGCATGTGGGCGGGCGCGTTGAAATCGTCGTGCCGCTCGGCGTCAGTGCGAAGGCGGTCCGAGAATTCGTGCAGCGCTTCACGCCCTGGATCGATCGCAAGGTGGCGGCGATGCAGACTTTTGCCGAACCGGCTGCGGACGTGCCGACGGCGATCGAGTTTGCTTGTTCCGGCGAGTGCTTCAGCGTCGAGTGGCGGCCGCTGGCCAAGTTGCGCGTGACGGAGCGCGAAGGCTGTCTGGTGGTGAATGCTCCCGATGCGGGGGCGGCGCGTCTCCTGCTGCAAGCCTGGCTCAAGCGGGCGGCCGGTGCGCGGCTCGCCCCGCGCCTGATGGAACTCGCTGCCGAGCTGCAGTGCCCGGTGCAGCGCGTGGCCATACGCTGTCAACGCACCCGCTGGGGAAGTTGTTCGACGCGCGGCACGGTGAGTTTGAATTGCTCTTTGGTGTTTCTACGCCCGGCGGTGGTCCGCTATCTCTTCATCCACGAGTTGGCCCATACCAAACACATGAATCATTCGGTTCATTTCTGGAGTTTGGTCGAGAGGCTCGAACCGGAATATCGCGCCTTGGACCGCGAATTGCTGGCCGGATGGCGCACGGTTCCCGCCTGGGTCTTCAGGAAGTAAGCGTGAGCGACCCCACCCCGGTCAAGCCGTTCGTGGACTTGAGCGACGAGGAAGTGCATTGGGACTTGCGCGATTCGTTGAGCTATTCGCAGTACTTGAATCTCGACAAACTTCTCGATGCGCAGCATCCGTTGTCCTACCAGCACGACGAGATGCTGTTTATCAGCATTCACCAAGTTTCCGAATTGTGGATGAAGTTGTGCCTGCACGAGCTGCATGCCACGATCGACTGCGTGCGTCGCGACGACCTCGGCCCGACCTTCAAGATGCTGGCGCGGGTGTCGACCATTCAACAACAGCTCCTGCAATCCTGGGACGTGCTGGCCACGATCACGCCGTACGATTATTCGGCATTTCGTAATACCTTGGGCCGCTCGTCGGGGTTCCAGTCGCCGCAATATCGACAGTTGGAATTCTTGATCGGCAACAAGAACGCCGACACCATCAAGGTTTTTCAGGGCGATTCCGCCGTCCACGACCTGCTGGAGCGGGCGTTGCGCGCGCCCAGTCTGTATGACGAGGTCCTGCGGCTGTTGAGCCGTCGCGGACTCGATATGCCGGCCGAAGCGATCGATCGCGACTTCACGCAGCCCTACCAAGCAAGTAAAAAGGTGGCCGCAGCCTGGCTCAGCGTCTACCACAACTCGGTGAAGGACTGGGACCTGTACGAGCTCGCCGAGCGTCTGGTCGATCTCGACTACAAATTTCAATTGTGGCGTTTCACGCACGTCAAAACGGTCGAGCGCATCATTGGTCACAAACGGGGAACGGGGGGTACGGGGGGCGTGTCGTATCTGACCAAGGCTCTGGAGCTTAAGTTTTTTCCCGAGTTGTGGTCGATCCGCACTTCCATGTAAGTCCATGTAAGCCACGTTTCGAGAAGCTGAAAATGATCGATCAATTACAAAACGTCAACGTCGTCTCGAGCGATTTATTGGCGACGCCCGAAGAGGTGAAACGGCGGATGCCGCTGACCGAGCGCGCCGCCGATACCGTGCTGCAGGCGCGCGAAGCGGTGCGCGCCATTCTGGAGCGGCGCGATTCCCGGATGTTCGTCGTCGTGGGACCCTGTTCCATTCACGACGTGACCGCCGCCCGTGAGTACGCGCAGCGTCTCAAGCAATTGGCGGACGAGGTGCAATCCACGCTGCTGTTGGTGATGCGCGTGTATTTCGAGAAGCCCCGTACCACGGTGGGCTGGAAGGGATTGATCAACGATCCGGACATGGATGACTCGTTTCACATCGAGAAGGGCATTCGCATCGCCCGCGAGTTACTTCTCCATATCGCCGAGCTGGGTTTGCCGGCCGGCACCGAGGCGCTCGATCCCATCATGCCGCAATACCTCTCCGAGCTCATCACCTGGACGGCCATCGGCGCGCGCACCAGCGAATCGCAGACTCATCGAGAAATGGCGAGCGGGTTGTCGACGCCGGTGGGCTTCAAGAACGGCACCGATGGCGCTCTGGGCACGTCGATCAACGCCTTGCAGTCGGTGCGCCACCCGCATCACTTTCTAGGCATCACTCAACAAGGCCAGTCGGCCGTCTTCCGTACCCGCGGCAACTCCCATGCGCACCTCGTGCTGCGCGGCGGAGGGGGCAAGCCGAATTATGACGCGGTGAGCATAGCGGTTGCGGAACGGGAGCTTGCCGCGGCCAATCTGCCACCGGCCATCGTCGTGGATTGCAGTCACGGCAACACCAACAAAGATCCGAGCCTGCAACCGAGCGTGGCCGACAATTGCGTGGCACAGATTCTCGATGGCAATCGCTCCATCGTCGGTCTCATGCTCGAAAGCCATCTGAACGCCGGCAACCAAACCATTCCGAAGGACCTGTCGCAGCTGGACTATGGGGTCTCGGTCACCGATCCGTGCATCGATTGGTCGACCACCGAAACGTTGCTGCTCAAGATGCACCGGACTTTGCTGACGGTGCAGCGCTGATGCGCAGCAGCAGCGATTCTCGATGCTTCCACAGCCGGTAGGCCAGTAGTAGCGCCAGGCCGCAGGCGTACAGCAGGGGTTCGTGAATGTCTTTTTTGACGCCCCACCAAAAATGCCAAACGCCCAACACGGCAACCACGTAGATCAGACTGTGCAACCGGGTCCAGCGCCGGCCCAAACGGCGTTGCATCTTCGCGGTCGACGTGAAGACGAGAGGCAGCAACAACACCAGCGCCAATACCCCGATGGTGATGAAAGGCCGTTTGACGATGTCCTGCCAGAGTTCGCCGAGCTTGCCCGCCCGATCGAACACCACGTACACGATGAGATGCAGGAACGCGTAAAAAAAGGCGAACAAACCGAGCATGCGGCGGAAACGCAGCCAGAACACCGTGTGGGTGACGTCGCGGAGCGGCGTGACGCACAGCGTGATCAGTAAAAAATTGAGCGCCCAGCGACCGCAGGTGTGCAACAACATGGCGACCGGGTCGGCCCCCAAGGACACGTCCGGTGTGGCTGTAACGCCTTGCAGCGTCAGGACGCCGGCGATGAGCCGCAGGGCCGGCAGCAAGCACGCCGTGAACACCACGGGCTTGATCAGCCACCGGGTGGCCCAGCGCCCCCTTGCGGACTCCATCAAAAATATTTCCGCAGATCCATGCCGGTGTAGAGGCTCGCCACCTCGGCGCCATAGCCGTTGAATGGCAGCGTGGGCCGGGTCTGGTCGAACAGGCTCGCACCGATGCGTCGTTCGCTCGCCTGGCTCCAGCGCGGATGCGGAACGGCGGGATTGACGTTGGCATAGAAGCCATATTCATCGGGTGCGGCCAGAGCCCAGGTGGTTTGCGGCATGCGTTCGACGAACTTCAGGGCGACGATGGCCTTGATGCCCTTGAATCCATATTTCCACGGAGTGATCAGCCGCAGCGGGGCACCATCCTGGTTCGGCATGGCCTTGCCGTACAGTCCAACGGCCATGATGGCCAACGGGTTCATCGCTTCGTCCATGCGCAAACCTTCGACGTATGGCCACTTCAGCACGTCGGTGCGCTCGCCAGGCATCTGTTTCGGATCCTGGAGGGTCGTGAATTGGACGTATTTAGCTTTCGAGGTGGGCTTGAAGCGTTTCACCAGATCGCCCAAGGGAAAGCCGACCCAGGGCACGACCATCGACCAGGCTTCGACGCAGCGCATCCGGTAGATGCGCTCCTGCAAGGGATGCGGCTTCAAGATGTCTTCGAGGCTGTACGTGCCGGTAACTTCCGCTTCGCCGCTTACCGTGACGTTCCAGGGACTGGTGCGAAACTTCTGCGCATTTTCCGATGGATCGGTTTTGTCGGTGCCGAACTCGTAGTAATTGTTGTAGGACGTGATGTCTTTATAGGAAGTGAGCTTATCGGCTACGTTGTACGTGGCATTTTGCGTGTAGGTGAGCGTACCTGACGGCGGCTGGGCCGACGCGTCGCCGACGAAGTGTCCCAGGGTCTGTGCGGCAGCCAGCCCGATTCCGCCCGCAATGAGCCCGCGCCGGGAGATATACGCGTCATGGGGGGTAATCTCCGAGGGCGCAATGTGGTTGTCGTGAGCAGAAGTTTTTCGCATGCCGATTCCTTGAGAGTTAGCCAACGCCTATTGTCCGTCATTCCATAGACCGACCGTAAGGCCGATGGTTTGCGGCGCGGGGACAATTCGCGCCAAGTTAAGTCCAATCCGCGACCGGTACATTCGCTGCCGCCGCGCAGCGGCGCGCGGCTGCCGTGCCGTTGACGAGTATCGCCTCGTCGGCCCGACGCAAATGCGGAAGATCCGAAATACTGTTGCCGTAGGCGACCACGGGCAGGCCAGGATATCGCGTCCGTAACTCGTCCAGACACCGAGTCTTCTCCTCGCCGCGCCGGTTTGGCGTCAGCAGCCCCCCGTCGAGTCGGTCGTCCGTGCGGGCGGAACGACTCTCCGTCCAGCGAATCTGGGTGCACACTGTCTGTTCGAAGCCGAGCAGGCGTCCGATGCGCGGCACGTACAAGTCCGGGCTCGCGGACAAAAGCACCAGATGGTGACCGGCGCGGCGGTGACGCTCCAGCGCGGCGAGGGCGGCGGGCCTGAAGACCCGCCGAGAGGCCAGGCCGCCCACGAACGCATCGGCCCACGCATCGATCGCCACGCGCGTAGCGCCTCCCATGACCATGCGGATGAGCCGTGATTTCAACAATCCACGATCGCGCGTCGCCAGGTAATCCAGCATGGCGAGGGGTGCCCGCCACAAACGCCACCAGCGGCGCGGATGCCGGCCCAAGTAGCCTAAGAGAAAGCTCACGAGCGTATCGCGCCAGGTCAGCGTTCCGTCGAGATCGAAGAGCGCTACGCAGCGGTGGGATGCGGTCGACGCGGTCACGGGCATGGCCGTAATATAACAGCCCGTAGGACGGCCCCTACAAATGCTGCTGCGGCGCGGCCATTTGTGGCACAGTCATGGCGTGACACATTGTTTTTTTAAATACCGGATAGTCTGCGAATTACGGAGATGCGCTGTATGTTGATTCGGCTGGGCTACGAGTTGATCTACGAATTCCCGCAGGCTACGCCGATGATTCTCAATTTGAACGTGCATTACAGTCGCAGTCAGGACCTAGTGCGCTCCGACACCATCCACACCACACCCGCGGTGCCGCTGTCGATGTACCGAGACGGTTTCGGTAACTGGTGTACCCGAGTCGTGGCGCCACCCGGAAGTTTCACGATCACCGCAGACGGTTTGGTAAGCGACGGCGGACTGCCGGAAGCGACCTTCCCGCATGCCTTCGAACATACCGTCGAGTCGTTGCCGGACGAGACCTTGGTGTATTTGCTGCCCAGTCGATATTGCGAAACGGAGCTGCTGGCGCCGATTGCGTGGGGAATGTTCGGCAGCATGATGCCGGGATGGAACCGCGTACAAGCGGTCGTCGATTTCGTGCATCAGCACATCAAATTCGATTATCAATGCGCGCGTCCGACCAAAACGGCGTGGGAAGGGTACAACGAGCGGGTCGGCGTGTGCCGCGACTACGCCCACTTGGCGATTGCCATGTGCCGGGCGCTCAACATCCCGGCGCGGTATTGCACGGGCTACCTGGGCGACATAGGTGTACCCGCCATGGACGCACCGATGGATTTCGCGGGCTGGTTCGAGGCGTATCTTGGCGGTGCCTGGCACACCTTTGATCCGCGCAATAATCAGCGACGCATCGGCCGGGTGCTGATCGCCCGGGGCCGCGACGCCGCCGACGTGGCGATCAGCATGACGTTCGGTCCGAATTTTCTGGCGAAGTTTCTCGTCTGGACGGATGAGGTTCAGTAACGCCCGGCGCGGCTCAGGTTGAGCTAAACTTGCGCCGCGCCCGCGAGCGGCCACCCTAAAGGATTTTCATGAACACCCCAGTTAGGCCGCCGGTCGGACGCGGCGCCGTCGCGGCTTACCTCTTTCTGTGTACCGCAGGCCTGCTCGCCGCCGGGGGCGCCCACGCCGGTTGCACGGCAACGGATGCCTCCGCACCGCCGGCCGCGGCGGTGGCGGGCGTGAAAGCCCCGGCCGCGGTGGCCGGATTCACGTACGTCAAATCGCTGGGGGGCATCGACGAGTATCGCCTCGACGGCAATGGACTCACGGTGCTGCTGGCGCCCGACCACTCGGCGCCGGTGGTGACTTTTCAGGTCACCTACTGCGTCGGCTCGCGCAACGAGGTCACGGGAACCACGGGAGCTACGCACATACTCGAACATCTCATGTTCAAAGGCAGCGAGCATTTCAACGATCCCGCGCACAACAGCGTGAAACAGTACCTGGAGAAAGTGGGCGGGCAATTCAACGCCAGTACCTCCGTCGACCGCACCAACTATTTCGCCACCGTCGGCCGTGACAATCTGGAAGGTTATGTCGCCATCGAGGCCGACCGGATGCGTAATTTGTGGTTGCACGAAGCGGATCGTCAGTCCGAGATGACCGTCGTTCGTAACGAATACGAGCGCGGGAAAAACGATCCGGACAGCGTGTTGATGGAGGAGGTGACCGCGGCGGCGTATGTGGCGCTTCCCTACCATCACCCGACCATCGGTTGGCGCAGCGATATCGAGCATGTGCCGATCGCGAAACTGCGCGATTTCTACGACACTTTCTATTGGCCGAACAACGCCACGGTGACCGTGGTGGGCGATGTGGACCCCATTGCCGTTCTGGGATTCATCAATAAGTATTACGGGGTATATCCACATTCGCCCCAAGCCATTCCGGTCATCTACACCGAGGAGCCCGAGCAGACGGGAGCGCGCCGAATCGTCGTCAAGCGTCCCGGGGAATTGGGCACCGTGGTGATCGCGCACAAGGTGCCGAATGCCCGCGATGCCGACCAACCGGCTCTCGATATGTTGGACGCCATTTTGAGTTCGGGTAAGAACGCCAGGCTGTACCGAGCGTTGGTCGACAAGGGCTTGGCGCTGGCCGCGGGCGCGGGCACCGATTTGCATCGCGATTTGTCGCTGCATTCCCTGTACGCGTCATTGGCGCCCGGCGCCACTCACGAGCAAGTCGAAGCCGCGTTGCTCGACGAGGTCGAGAAGATCAAATCGAAGGGTGTGACCGCGGCGGAGATCGAGCGCGTGAAGCAGCAATACGTCGCGGCCGATGCCTACAAGCGCGACGGCACGGCAGCGGTGGCGAGCGAGATCAACGAGTGGATAGCCGTCGGCGATTGGACCTTGTACGTGACGTTTCCGCAGAAGGTGCAGAAGGTGACGCCGGCGGACGTGCAGCGCGTGGCGAAAGAATATTTCGGCGAGGATAAGGGCACGACGGGATGGTTCATCCCCGTGCAGCCCGCCGCGGAGAAGGGTTCGTGAACAAACCAGTGGTTCGTCGTGCGTCGGTATTGTGTTGCCTGCTCACCGGTGTCGTCGGCAGCGGCGCGACGTTGGCCAACATGGCTGATCAGGGCCATCGGGCGTCGGTCGCCGGCATCGACGTGGTGACCTATCCGACCAGCGTCAAGGAGGTGGTGGTCATCTTAGGCTCCCTGCCGGCCGGTGATGCGATGGCCGCTCCCGAGAACATTGCGATTCCCACGCTCGCCGGCATGATGTTGGACCGTGGCACCAAGGCGCTCGACAAGTTCGAGATTTCGGACCGCCTCGAAAACGTCGGGGCTGAAATCTCGTTCGCGGTGGGCACCCAGAGTTTGGAAATCAGGGCCAAGTGCCTGAAGAAAGATCTGCCGCTGGTGATGGGTTTGATTGCCGCCGACCTGCGTACGCCGGCCTTATCGGCGCAGGAATTCGCGAAGGCGAAACAACAGTTCATCGGCAACCTGGCCGCCTCGCTGCAGAACACCGAGGGTCGCGCCGGCGAGGCATTCGGCCGTGCCGTCTATCCGGAGGGAAGTCCGAATCGCCCGCATGCCGTTGCCGAGTACATGGCCGCGGCCAAGGTGGCGACGCTCGACCAGGTGAAGTCGTTCATCGCGAAATACTATGGCCCGGCTCACATGACACTGGTCATGGTGGGCGACGTATCGGCCGACGCCACGCAGGCTCAGGTGGCGCAAGTGTTCTCGGGCTGGACGGGCGGCCAGGATTACATTCGGCCCTCGGGTCCGGGTGTTTCGCCCGGACCGCGCGAAATCTCGGTGCCCTTGAGCGGTAAGCCGAGCGTAAGCGTCATCTTGGGTCAACAAACCGGAATGCAGTATCGCGCCCCCGATGCGCTGGCCTTGCGCGTCGGAACGGCGATCTTCGGTCACGGCTTTACCGGCCGTTTGATGGGGACCGTGCGCGACAAGGAAGGCTTGACGTACAGCATCGGAGCCGGCGTGGGGGAAGACAGCATTACGGACGGCGATTGGGAAATTTCGGCGAGCTTTGCGCCGGCGCTGCTTGACAAAGGCATCGCCTCGACGCGTCGCGAACTCGACAAATGGTGGGCCGATGGCATCACGGACACGGAACTTGCCGACCGCAAAGAGGGTTTGATCGGTGGGTACTTCGTTGGTCTGTCCACCACCGGCGGCGTCGCGAGTTCGATATTGACGTCGATCCAACGCGGTTACGATCTGGCTTGGCTGGATGGGTATCCACAGGCCATCAAGGCGCTGACGCGAAGCCAGGTCAATGCGGCCATCAAGACCCATCTGAAACCCGGCTCCATGGTGCTGGTCAAAGCCGGCAGCGTGGCAGCGCCGGGCGCGAATCCGACGAAACCTTGAAGGGTCAGCCGCTCGCGCGCGGCTGACCGTCGCACAATCATCGCCGCCAGTGCGTCAGGTTCTTCCTAAAAAGTCCTGCTTGCCGAGTTCGACTCCGCAATGCCGCAAGATGTCGTACGCGGTGGCCGTATGAAAGAATACGTTGGGCAGCACATGGTTGAACAAGTAGGGCAGACCCTGCATGTTCTTCGTCGACGTGCGGGTGGACCACGTCACGGTGCGATCTTCCGCGCCGATGAATTGGTCGGGCTGCAACGTTTCCAAATAAGCAATGGTCTGCCGCACGCCGTGGATAAGCTCTGAAAAACTGCTCTTGCCGGTTTCGAACGTGGGGACGGCCACGCCGGCCAGCCGGGCGGCACCGCCCCCGGCGATGTCCCCCGCGATGACGATCTGCATGGTCAGCGGCAGCATGTCGGGGAAGAGCCGGGTACCCAGGAGTACCGCCGGATCGATTTTCCGGGCGGTGGCATGCGCTTCGCCTTTCTGCAAAACGGCGATCAAGTTGGTCAGGGTACGGACGCAGGGCGCCACGGTGGCGTCGAACAGGGTGAGCGCCATGATCACGCCGCCTTGTTGGTGGCGGCAAGCTGCCGTAGGACGTATTGCAATATGCCGCCATGCTGGT
>CAZZXZ010000046.1:0-23107 GCA_964658135.1 uncultured Acetobacteraceae bacterium
CGAGAGGACCTCGATGGTGTCGCCGAAATCGCGGCCCTGCACGATGTTCTTGAGTTTGATGTGGCGCGTGTCGTCGACCGTGGCCACCTGCAAACCCGCCGCGCGAAACAGCACCGTGTTGGCCGGCAGGCGCAATGACTCGGCGCTGGCCGCGAGCTTGAAATGCACTTCGGCATACGCCCCCGGGAAGACCTCGTGGTTGGCGTTGTCCAGCTGCAACTCCACCTGCAGCGTCCGCAGGGTCGGATCGAGCGCGTTCGAGGTGCGCACGGTCTGCGCCGTGTAGCGTTTATTGGGTTGCTCGGTGAAATGCAGCTCCGCTTCGAGCCCGGGCTTGGCAGCCGCTGCGTAGGCTTCCGGCACCTGCACGTAGATGCGTAATTTATGCGTATCGGCCACTCGAAATAATTCGCTGCCGGTGCTCTGACCCGCGTTGATGAGCGCGCCGATGTCGGTGTTGCGCGCGGTCACCACGCCGTCGAACGGAGCGACCACCCGTTTAAAAGATTCTAGATCGCGTAAGCGCGCCACGTTGGCCGCGGCGGAATGAACCGCCGCATTCTTGGCGGCGGCATCGCCGGCCTTTTCGTCCGCATCTTGTTTGGAGACCGATTCGGTGGCCAACAAACCCTGCCAGCGTTTGTTGGTGCTGACGGATAAGGCCGCATTGGCCTTCGCGGTCTCCAGGTCGGCTTGCGCCTGGGCCAGCTGCTGATCCACTTCGGGGCTCTCGACGTCGGCGAGCGGTTGGCCCTTTTTGACCTGGCTGCCGATATCGGTGTACCACGTCTTCAGATAGCCGCTGGTGCGCGCGTAGATCGGCGCCTCGATCAAGGCGGAGACCGATCCCGGCAATACCAGATCTTCGCCCGAGGCGGTGCGACTCGGTGTCACCGTGACCACGCTCGGCTGTGCATCCAGAACGGTTTCCTTGCCGAGCGCCGTGCGCGCCATGACGCGGCTGATTTCTCCCCAGGCACCCAGCACCAGCGCCACCAACAGCAGGAGAAGGGCATAGCGGCGAATGCGCCGCGACAACGTCGGGTCGGTTGCGACCGAGGTTTGCTCAGGCATGCGAGGTCTCCGGAAAGTGACTGGCGCGCGCGCCTGCGCGCCCGTGGATGATCGAAAAAACCGTGGGCACGAAAAACAACGTGGCCACCGTCGCGAACAACAGTCCGCCGATCACCGCGCGGCCGAGCGGCGCGTTCTGTTCGCCGCCGTCGCCGAGGCCGAGCGCCATCGGGATCATGCCGATGATCATGGCCAGCGCCGTCATCAAGACCGGACGCAGACGCGTGAAGCCGGCCTGCCGTGCGGCTTCGAAGGCGTCGTCGCCCGAATTCATGCGTTCCCGCGCGAAGCTGATGATGAGCACGCTGTTGGCGGTGGCGACCCCCATGCACATGATGGCGCCGGTGAGCGCGGGTACGCTCACCGTCGTACCGGTCAGGAACAACATCCAGACGATGCCCGCCAGGGCGGCCGGCAGGGCGGTGATGATGATGAAGGGATCGAGCAGCGACTGAAAGTTGACCACGATCAACATATAGACGAGCACGATGGCGCCGATGAGGCCGATCAACAACCCATTGAACGACGCCCGCATGGTCTGCACTTGACCGCGCAACACCACCGTAGAGCCGCGCGGCAGGTCGCTTTTAGCCTGCGCGATGAGGGTATCAAAGCGCGCGGCCACGAAGCCCAAATCAGAGCCCTGCACGGTACCGAAAATGTCGATGGCCGGCGTCGCGTTGTAATGGCTGACCACCGCCGGTGCGACGCTGCGATGGATGCTGGCCATGCTCGCGAGGATCTGCGAGGTGCCGCCGGGTCCGTTCAACGGCGTGTTGCCCAGATCGTTGAGGTTCTCCAAGCGTGACTGCGGAGTCTGCGTGGCCACCTGGTATTGCGTGCCGTTCTTCGGATCCACCCAGAACGACGGCGCGGTTTGAAAACTGCCTGACAGCGACGTCAGCAAATTGGTGGCCACCGCCTGTTCGGTGAGCCCGAGCAGCTGCGCCTTGCTGCGATCCACGTCGACGTTGAACTGCGGATAATCGCCGGACTGATGCACGTGAAGATCGACCGCACCCGGCACGGCGCGCAGTTTCTGCAGCAGGTTGTTCGCGAAGATGCGGTTGGCGGCGACGTTGAACCCGGTGACCTGCACGTCGATCGGGGAGGGCAGACCGAAGTTCAATATCTGCCCGATCATGTCGGCGGGCAGAAAGGCGAAGGTGGCCGAGGGATAGGTGGCCGCCAATTTCGACCGCAGCCGGCTGACGTAAGCGGCGGTGGGACGATGATTTTCCGATAGGTTCACGTAGATGTCGGCATCGCCCGGACCCACCGGCGCCGAGGTACTGTAGGCGAGGTTGATGCCACTGTACGGCAAGCCCAGGTTATCGACGATGTTGACGATTTGCTGGGCCGGGATGACGCTGCGAATGGTGGCTTCGACCGCGTCGCACAACTGGGCCGTTTCTTCGATGCGGGTGCCGGTTCGCGCGCGCATGTGCAGCTTGATCTGACCGCCATCGACGCTCGGGAAAAAATCCTGACCCAGGCCCGGCAACGGACCAAGTGGAAAAGCCAGCAGCGCCGTGGCTGCCATGGCCGCCAGAAAAATCGCGGCGAAGGTGCGACCGCTGCGCAGTGCCGCGGTCAGCAAGGCAAGGTAGGCGTCCCGCATCCTGCTGAAACCGCGTTCGAAGGCCGCCTGGAATCGCTTGAACACGTTGGTGCTTTGCCGGTGGGCACGCGGGTCGTGCTTCTTGAGCCAATATTTGGCGAGCGTAGGCACCAGGGTGCGCGACAGGATGTAGGACGCGAGCATCGCGAAGACGACCGCCTCGGCGAGCGGAATGAAGAGGAATTTCGCGATTCCCGCCAGCAGGAACATGGGCACGAACACGATGCAAATCGACAGCGTCGAGACCAATGCCGGAAGGGCGATCTGTTGTGCGCCGTCGAGAATGGCCGCTTCGACCTCCTTTCCCTGCTCCAAATGATAATTGATGTTCTCGATGGTCACCGTGGCATCGTCGACCAGGATTCCGACCGCCAGTGCGAGACCACCCAGGGTCATGATGTTGATCGTCTCGCCGAGTGCGGAGAGACAAAAAATCGATGCCAGAATCGACAGCGGAATGGAAATGGTGATGATGAGCGTGCTGCGCCAGCTGCCGAGAAAGAGCAGGATCAGCAAGCCCGTCAAAGCGCCCGCGATCACTGCTTCGCGGATCACCCCCGTGATCGCCGCGCGCACGAACACCGACTGATCGCTGATCGGTTCCACCTTGAGGGCGGCGGGCAGCGAGCCGCGGATTTGCGGCAGTTTTTCGCGGATGCTGTTGATGATGTCGATGGTCGATGCCTTGCCCGTCTTGAGCACGCTCAAGAGGACGGCGCGCTTGCCGTCCATGCGCACCATGCTGGTCTGCGGCGAGTAGCCGTCGCGAACGTGCGCCACGTCGCGAATGTACGTCACGGTGCCGTTGCGGGCGCGAATCGGCACACTATTCAGATCGTCGATCTGGGTCGGGCTCGCGTTCAGCTTGATGAAATACTCGAGATCGCCGATTTTCTCCGTACCGGCGGGCAAAACCAGGTTTTGTGCACTGATGGCGGTGACGACGTCGTTGGCGGACAAGCCATTGGCGCGCAGCGCCTGGGGATCCAAATCGATCTGCACCTGACGTTGCTTGCCGCCCAACGGATACGGAATCGACGCGCCCGGCACGGTGGCGAGGGCGGTACGCAAAATCGTATTGGTCAAGTCGTAGATCTGCGCTTCGGGCAGCGTGTCGCTCGACAAGGCCAATTGCAGGATGGGCACGCTGGAGGCGCTGTACGAGAGCACGAACGGGGGTGTCGTGCCGGGCGGCGAATAGGTCAGCAGCGTCTGCGACACCGCCGTGATCTGGGCGAAGGAAGTATCCTGATCGACATCGGGTTGGAAAAAATATTTGACCACGGACGTGCCCGTCACCGATTGCGATTCGGTGTGTTCGACGTCGTTCACCGTGGTCTGCGCGACGCGCTCGGAGAACAGCACGATGCGGTTGGCTATTTCCTCGGGCAATATCCCGTTATAGCGCCAGATCACCGCGGCAATCGGGATCTTGATGTTGGGAAATATGTCCGTCGCCGTGTTGAGGATCGCGTAGCCGCCCATCAACACGATCAGCACGGCCAACATGATGAAGGTGTACGGCCGATGCAACGCGAGTCTGACGATCCACATAATGCGCTCCGATGGGATCGCCGCTGGCTATCCGGTGATCTGCCGCTTAATTGACGGTCAAGCCGCCTCTTGTAGGGGTGTCGGCGCAGGGTCGCTGCGTTGCGCGACGATATGTTCGGAGACGTCCCAGAGGCGCTTCGCGAGTGCTTCATCGCCCAACAGGCGATTTCCCTGCGCGATCTGACAATCGGTCCAGTACTCGCCGGTAATACCCGCCACGCGTGGACTGGCGGCCAGCAGCGCCTGCGTCGCGGCACCGCGTTGGGCATTCTTCATGAACAACCTGCCGGCCGCCAGCACGAGCGCCAGCGGACCGCGCAGGTATTTGTTCAGACGTGTGCCCTTGGTCGCACCGGGATGCACGGAATTGACGGCGATACCGCGCCCGCGCAAGCGCTTGGAGAGCTCCTTGGCATACAGCGCGGCGGCGAGTTTCGATTGGCCGTAAAACGATAACGGCCGATAAGATAGATGGCCGTCCAAATTGTCGAACATGATGCCCTCGGCGGGCGCCCTCCGGATGCTCGCGTCGCTGCTGACGATGACGATTCGCCCGGTGCCGTTGCGCACTGCGTCGGCCAGACGGTTCACCAACGAGAAGTGCCCGATATGATTGACCAAGAACTGCATCTCGACGCCGTAGCGCGTTTCCAGGGTCGGAAGATGGGCGATGCCCGCATTGGCAACGATGGCATCCAGGGAGACATCGAGGTCGAGGATGATTTCCGCGGCGCTGGCCACCGATTTCAAATCGGCAAGATCGCACGCTACGGGAATACACGAGGGGGCCACCTTCGAACACGCGGAAGCTGCGGCGGATAGCGAGCGGCCTAGCCCGATCACGCGAGCGCCGTTGGCCGCCAAGGCGCTCATCGTCTCGAAGCCGATGCCCGAATTGCATCCGGTCACCAGGATGTGCTGACCCGTGAGGTCGACACCGGCAAGGACCTGATCGGCGGTGGAGCGGGCACCAAAGGGATTACTGTGAAGCATGAATTTTATCCTGCGACGAAGTCAATGAATTCAAGGGTGCGCAGTACATCCGCACAGCCACCGTGATGCTGTAAACGAATTCCTGGCGTGATTTCGACACCTGTTTGAGACCGCGCGACGTGGCGTGCAATGCTCGGGCAACATCCGGTGCGGTGATTCCAGCGGCGCCGCAAAACACCGACAGTGGCGAGGCACCAATTGCCTCCGCCAATGCGGTTTCGAACTGCGCCTCGTAGTTGGCCAATGTCTCACCCGCCAACGACGTGCTCGCACACATGAGGTCGGCCGCATCCGGACCCATGGCTCCGACATAACGGCCGGCCCAACCGATACATGATGCGACCAGTCGCGTCTCGAGGTCGATCGTCACCGCGGACAACGCATGAACGGCCGCATTCAAATGTCTCGATAAGGTATGTTCGACCGCCTTGCGAAACAGGGCCTCCTTATCGGTAAAATGCAAATAAAGCCCCTGGCGCGAGACGCCGGCCGCGCGGGCGACCTCATCCATCGAAGTTTTGCGGAACCCATAACGAGCGAAAACGCCCACCGCAGCCTCAAGCAAAGCCTCCTGTCGGTTAACGGACGTCCCGACTTCGGTCATATTGCTGAGTTCCACCTCACATAATTGACAAAATATGCCTACCTTGTCAATCCTGTCGGCGCTCCATCCGGTGCAGGCTTGCGTCAACTTCCGACCGGCAAATCTCCGGGAATCCTACAAAACGGGCCATGCGCCAATGCGATATTAGCCCGTCGCAACGTGTGACGCGCGTCGGCCGCTTTGCCGGCTTTTCATCCAGGAGTGCAGTCATGGGCATCAACAAAGATCAAGTCGAAGGTCGCGTTAAGGAAGTGGCGGGCAAGGTCCAGGAAGCGGCCGGTAAGGTGGTGGGCAGCCAGCAGCAGCAGGCTAAAGGAGTCGCCAATCAAGTCGAAGGGAACGTACAAAAATCGTTCGGCGACGCCAAGGAAAAGGTCAAGGATACCGTCAAGGATACCCAACACAAGTAGGCTGGAGTTTTTTCTCTAATCGCCTCGGCGGATCGCGAGACGTGTGAGCCGTAAGAGCTCACACGTCTTTATGCATTACCTCATCATCGAAGTCATACACTTCGCCCGCTCAAAGCAATTCTCATCGCACCTGATCGACGTTCGCACTCTTGGCCGGCGGGTGCGTGGCCGTTTCGATCAAGAGCCGCGTCAGTAGATACAGCCGCGACGTCATGCTCGCCACGTCGATCCACTCATGATCCGTGTGGAATTCGCTTCCCACGGCACCCAGTCCGTCGAGCGCCGGCGTACCCACCGACATGGCGATGGCTGACTCCGAAGCGCCCCCATTGCCCGATTTGTCGATGGATTTGCCCAATTCCGCATAGATCGTCTGAGCACGCGCCGCGAGGCCATCGATGGCGGCGTTTTCGGTCAACGGGGGAAATGCGGGATCGTGCAAGACGGTGACCACCGTATCGGGAATCACCGTGGTGGCGGCACTTTGCTCGACTCGCGCGAGCACCGCGTCGAAGTCGGCATCTTTGCGATAACGGACGTTGAGCGTGGCCTCGGCCGACTGCGGGATGATGTTCATACGCTCGCCGGCGTTGATGAGCGTCAGGTTGACCGTGGTGCCATCACCGCTGTGAGGAAATGCGCTGTCGAGCAACGACAATTGATGCACCAATTCCACCGCCGCGTTCCTGCCGTCTTGGGGCGCCATGCCGGCATGCGCGGCACGTCCTTGCACATGGATGCGGATGTTCGTCGAGCCTTTTCTCCACACCGTCAAGGCATCGGGCGGATCGCCCGGTTCCATGTTGAATTCCACATCGCTCTGGGCGGCCAGAGTTTTGATGTGTTGCATGCTGCCCGGGGACCCTCGCTCCTCGCTGTTATCGAGGAACAAGGTGATCGTGGCATACTTTTTGAAGCCCATATCGTGCAGGATCTTCAAGGCCATCACGGCGTTGACGACGCCGGCTTTCTCATCCCCGACACCGGGCCCATGCGCCCGGTCACCGACGATGGCGAAAGGACGGGTGGCGGCGGTACCGGCCGCGAAAACCGTATCGATATGGGCGATGATGAGCAGCTTACTGCGCCCGGTGCCGTGTAGAACGGCGACGATGCTGTCGGGAAGACCGGGTGTTTCGGACGGCTCGCGTACGACTTGGGCTCCCAATGCCTCGAGTGCCGGAATGAGCACCGCCTCGACTTTCGCGCCGCCCGCCACGTCGCCCGTTCCGGAATCGATATCGACGATGCTGCGCAGAAGTTCGATGGCCCCCGTGCGGTTCATCTCCACCGCCCGCAGCACTTTTTGGTCAGGATGGGCGGCAGCCGCGCCGGCGGCGGTTTGGATCAACATGACACCCGCGGCACAGGCGCAGCCGAGCGCTACTCGAAATCGATGCATGGTATGTCTCCGAAGCTCATGATTTGATGGCCAACAAACCGTCGCCATTCCTGTCGACGTCGAACCCCGCGCTGCGTAACCTGTTTGCCACCTCGCGGGGCACGTCGCGACCGCTGGTCAACTTGTTGGGCGTGCCCGTGTAATGAAATAGTCTACCCCGACGTTTCAATACGCGGGCCAACTGCCCATAAAAATCCTGCGAGTACAGCTCGCCCGCGATCCCGAAACGTGGGGGATCATGCAACGCGGCGTCGACCGAATTCGCCGGTAAGTTCATGATGGCTTGCGACACGTCGGCGACCGTGAGCGTCAATGCGGCGACCGGTGCAGGAGTCCACGGGTTCAAGCTGCGCAGCCACAGCACGTCGGGATTTTTCTCGTAAGACAAGACTCGAGCGGCGCGGCCCAGCAGACACCAGGCAGCAAAGTACCCAAGTCCGCCGCACGTATCCAACACCACCTTGCCCTCGGGCCGGATGAGCGCCACTTTCCGTTCGGCGTCGGCGTATGGCGACAGCTTCGCGGTGGGCAGCATTTTGATGCCGTCGATTTCGAAGGTCGGCGGTCCCCACTCGGTCGGCACCAATTTCACCAACGAGGACGAATAGCGGGCGAGCGCCTCGAAGCGTCCGGCGCTCCAATAGTAGATGGTGCGTTCTTTGCAGCGCTCAAGATAAGGGAAAGACCAGCCGCCCCAGATCCACCGTTCGGTGCCGACCTCCACCGAGGTCGCGGAACGCTCGAGGTCCAGCGAGCACTGCACGATGCCGCCGCCCGCGCGTCTGCGCAACAGCAATTGCCGGCATATCGCGGAGGTGAGCAGAGGTCCGACGAAAGGCTCGGCGTCTGGCGCCGAGCGATCGGGGTCGAGAGTCATCGCCTCAGAATAGCAAGCTTACGCCCCAACGCACCGGTGAATCAGGCGCGGCGTGGCATCATGGGCGAGACGTCGTTCCCGATCGCGAGCAGCAGCCGCTCGTGCGTTTCCTTGACCCGATCGATGATCGACGCGGGTACGGTCGGCAAGTGTTCGACCGCCGGCTTTGCGAACAAATATCCCTGGAACAACCGCACTCCCAAACCCCGCAACGCCGCCGCTTCGGCATACGTCTCCACGCCCTCGGCAACCACGGAGACGTGCAAACTGTGGCACAGCCCGATGATCGCCTTCGTGATCTCGAAGCGCACCCGATCGGCGTCGATGTCGCGCGTGAGCGCCATGTCGATTTTGAGCACGTCGGGCTGAAAATCCGCGAGCATGTTCAAACCCGAGTGGCCGGCGCCGAAGTCGTCTATTGCCGTCACCATGCCGTGCCGTTTGTATTCTCGAAAAATGGACTTAAGATGCCCCACGTCCCGCGACGGCTCGTTCTCGGTGACTTCGAAAATCAGATGGTGCACCGGGAAACGGGCTTGTTCCGAAGCTTCGAATGTCTTCTGCAGGCAAGCCGCCGGCTGATAAACCGCATTCGGCAGAAAATTGATGCTCAGGAGCGATTCCATTTCGAGCCGGGCGGCGAGTTGGATCGCCTGAACGCGGCAGGCTTGGTCGAACGCATAACGATTTTCTTCGTTGATCTGATTGAGGACATCGGCCGCCGTGCCGCCGTTCAGCGGCCGGACCAGCGCCTCATACGCATAGATCTTGGATGTCTCGATGTCGAGAATAGGCTGAAATGCCATCGTGAACGAGGGCACCGATGCGTTGGTGCGGCACGCATTGCAGCGAGGCTTAGTTGAGCTCATGGCAGAAGTATCGCCATTTTTTGAAAAACCATAAGCGAGCGCATCACAAAACCGACCACTGCGCGCCGGGCGAGAACCCCTGGTTAGCCGACACCTGGAGACGGTATGGCCGGCAAAAATGCAGCGCCGCTACACGGCGCTGTTCCAAACGTAACCCCGAAACGTAACGGCTACTTTGGCGCGCCCACCAAAATCTCGACACCGCTTGGGCCGATGGCGGGTACATAGATGCGATGAGTGGTCGGATCCAAGGCCATGGTCTTCGCCCCGTCCGCCGTGGCGAGTGCACCTTTGACGGCGTAGCGATCGCCGGCGCCTGAGTCGATGACGGTCACATCCGCGCTCGCGCCATTCGAACTGAATATCAGCGACGTCGCAGGATCGAACGCGGCCGCGTCGACATGTTGTCCGATAGGCAGATCGGCCACCCGCCGGCCGCTCTGGCTATCCGTGACGATCAGGTGCTCGTTGTGGCACACCGAAAAAAGCCGATGGCGGGCTGCATCCAAGGCAATGCCGGTGGGCTCGATACAGGGCGCAAGCGGCCAGGTGGACACCACGCTGCCTTTGGCGACATCGATCACGGCAACGAGCGCCTTGTCCTCGATGTTGACGAAGACGTGCCCGGCTCCGTCGCTGACCGCGAATTCGGGGCTGCCGGGCAGAGCGATCGTCGCGATTTCCGTGGCGGACGCGGCATCGATGACGGTCGCATTGGCGCTGTGGCCGTTGAAGGTAAAAACATGCTTGCTCGGCGCATCGTAAATGATGGCATCCGGACCGTGACCGGAGATCTTGAGCACCGTGATGGGCGCCAACGTGCTGAGATCGAAGACGGTCACCGAGTCAGCCTTGCCGTTGCTGGTGAAACCGCGATTCAAGTCCTGCGCCAGCGCAATGCCGTGTACGCCCGACGTATTGGCGATATCGCCCACGACTTTTCCCGACTGAAGATCGACCACTTGCACGTGAGTGGCACGCGATAAGAAGAGTCGGTGCTGCGCGGGATCCACGATCAGGTAGTCCCATTTGCCGTCGCCCTCGAGCGGCCAGCGCGCAGCAATGGCGTAACCGCTGTCGCCATTGGCAGCCGTTGCGGCACCCGGGGTAACCGCGGCACCCGCGACCGACAACGCTAAGCCGACCCAGGTCGATGCAGCGACCGACGGGATGATAGAAATTGGAGAGCGGCGACACATCATCGATGAACCTCATGCCAAGAACTGACGGCGCGCAGACGCTACGCACTTAATCGAACGAACGCAACGGTGCGAATATTGAAGAAGATTATTTTTCTCGCTGTAAGAAAACAGAAACAGAAGCCATTTAGCCTGCCCCTCACAATACCTGGATGCGGAGCGCGGACATGTTTCGGGAACCTAAGTTCTTGCTGCGCTTGGTCGTTGCGGCAGCGGCGATTGCGTTATGCGGTACGACGGGAGTCGCCATTGCGCAGACCGACATCGGGCGCGTGAGCACGGGGGCGGGGCAGGGCGATGATGGGTCACAGCCTGCGGTCCCGAATGCAACGATCGACCGCGCGGATGCCATCTTGGAGAAGGAGGATGCGCCGAACATCATCGACGTGCAGCCGCTTCAAGAAATCCTCAAGCTGCCGGACATCAACACGGCTGAGGCGCTGCAGCGCCTTCCCGGGATTTCGCTCGAGACCGACAGCGGCGAAGGGCGCTTCGTGCATATTCGTGGTCTGGACGCGGATCTGAACGGCAGCACGTACGGCGGGGTGCGCCTGCCCGCGTCCAATCCATCGTCGCCCTCCAACGGCGGTCGTGCGGTGGCCTTCGATACGTTTCCCACCGGCATTATCGGCGGCGTGGAATTGACCAAGACGCTACGGCCCGACATGGATGCCGAGGCGTTGGGCGGGTCGATTAATCTCGTGCCGCGGACCGGAGCGGAACATGGGGGCGCGCCGTTTCTCGATGCCGACCTTGGCAGTGGCTATGAGCCGCTGCGGCGGACGCCCGTCTACCACGCCGAGGTCAGCGCCGGCCGTAGCTTCGACGGGGGTAACGGCATCGGCGGTTTATTTTCCGGAGCGAATGCCTTCAGCGCCGTGGTCAGCCTCGTTTATCACGATGACAAACGCGGCGTCGATGACATCGAGGAGGGCTACACCGACCAGCAAAGCAGCGGTGTGCCCGACAAGGTGCTGAGCGATCTGCAGTTTCGCCGCTACGAATATCATCGGCAGCGCTATGGCGCTGCGGCCAACTTCGACGCCAAAGCCAGCGAGAATACGAATCTCTATGTACGGGTGTTGTATTCCGGATACTTGGAAGCGGCGCAAAAACACTACTTGGTTTTGAATAATCTGGATTCGAACTCCGGTTGCACACCCTTGCCGAGTTGCATCGAGAATCCCAATAATCCGAATGGTTTCATCGCGTCCGCCGCAGGACTGGAACAAGACACCACGGATTCCCTGGAGCGCGTCCAAACCGGCCTTGGAATGATAGGCGGCAGCAGCGTATTTACGAACTTCAAGCTGGACTATCGTGCCTCCTTCGCTCTCGGCACCGACCGGGTGTCCACCAGCTACGGTAGCTCATGGACCGACCCAAATACGGTGCCCATCGCCTATGACAGCACCAGCGATCCGCGCTATCCTACTTTTCAAACGCTGGACGGAACCAACCCAGCCAATCCCGCGAATTACACGCTGCAGAGCATCGGGCTCGGGACTTCTTACGCTCACGACGGCGAAACCGCCGGTGCGCTCGATGCCACCGTCCCGACCGGAAGCGGCGATCATGCCGGCGAAGTCAAATTGGGCTTATCGCTGCGTGATCGTCATAAGACCAGCGAATCGACGTCGCCGGTGTTCACTCCCTCCGGCACCGTGTCGTTGCTGCCCTACACGTATGGTTCGCCGCAGATCTACTACAACGGTCGCTACGACATCGGCCCGGGAATCAGCCTTCCTGCGGTACGTACGCTCGCCAATAGCACGCTGGGCACCATTTCCGACGACGCGGCGGCCGATGCGTCGACAAACACCGACGACCGGGAAAACGTCTATGCCGGCTACGGGCAGTACTCCGCGCGCTTCGGCAAGGTGGGGGTGTTGGCGGGCGTGCGGATCGAATCGACGCACGCAACGTATGGTGGCAATCTTTACAATGCGGATGCCGACACGAATTCGCCAACCACCCAGCGTAGTTCCTACACCAACTATTTTCCCACTCTGCAGGGACGCTACGATTTCCTCGATAATCTAGTCGGACGCCTGACCTACTCGACCGGCATCGCCCGTCCGGGTTTCGATCAGATCACCCCGGGCGCATCCATTAGCGTGACGAATGCCACGGTGACCGTCGGCAACCCGGCGTTGAAACCGACGCTCGGTCAGAACTTCGACGCGACGCTCGAATACTATCCGGGGAAGGGGCAGATTGCGTCACTCGGGTTGTTCTACAAGCAGTTTCGCGACTACATCCTCCTGTCTCAGCAGATTGTTTCGGGATACGCCTTTCCCGGCCTCACCGGTACCATCACCACGGTGCAAAGTTACAGCAACGGTCCGGCGCATGCGGACGGTATCGAGGGCCAGTATCAGCAACAGCTGGTTTTCTTGCCGGCGCCCTTCGACGGCCTCGGCTACAGCGCCAATTTTACGCTGGTGGATTCTCGCGCTGAAATTCACCCGGGCATCTACGGGCTGCTACCCTCGACCTCCAAGGTGACGTGGAACGCCGCGGTATTTTACGAGCGCGCGCCGTTCGAAGTCAGGGTGGCGGCCGACTACGTGGGTCAGGATCTGTTTGCCTTCGGCGGCACGACGGGTGATGCCACGGACGTCTATTCACGCCATCGATTGACCCTCGATTTGGGTACCAGCTACGCGCTTGCGCACGAGATCAAGATCTATTTCGACGCCAAGAATTTACTGAATACCCCGCTGGAGTTCACCGAGGGGCGTAGCGATGCACGACCCATCCAGCGTGAATTTTACGACATTACGCTTCTGGTAGGCGTGCGCCTGAGTTTGTAATGCGTACCTGGCCCACGCGAATACGTAAAACGCCGCGCATCGAGATCATACCGATGATCGATGTGATGATGTTTCTCTTGGTGTTCTTCGTGCTCATCAGCTTAAATGCGCTCCCCTCGCGCGGTTTGAAAGTGGCTCTCCCGTACTCCGCGGACGCCGCCCGTTTGGATTTGCCAAAACGTGTGACGGTCACGCTGACGGAGGATGGCGATGTGTATCTGGACGGCGCCAAGACTCGCCTCGATGACCTCGCCGCCCAGCTCGAGGCCTTGCAGCGTAATAGTAAGCTGACGGTCATAATCGCCGGCGATCAGCACGCGCGCCTGCAGCCCCTGGTGAGTGTGCTCGATGCTCTGAAACGTGCGGGTATCGGCTCTGCATCGATCATCGCCAAGCAGGAATGACAACACGCTACCCCGACATGGCGCAGTGGAGCAGCAACGGGCTGGCTTTGGTGGTCACGCTCGGTCTGTTGGTGGTGCTTCTGTTGGCGAACCGAACGCGGTCGTGGGAGGACTCGCCCGCGGCGCTTGCTGTCGAGCGTACGCCCAATATCGCGGTGGCCTTGCAACAAGCCCCGGCCGATAACCCGCCGGCACGTCAGATGCCCCGGCCGCCGCCGCTGAAAGCCCGCAACGTGCCCGAACATCGATTGTCATCGACATCGGCGGTCATGGCGAAGGCGCCGTCGCCGGCGGCGGTTCAGCCCCTGTCCGTTGCGCAGCGTCCCGTCCCGGAAGGGGGTGCGGTCGTTGCCGCCGCCGAGACGCCGCAAAGCGCCGCATCACCGGCCGAGGCGCATCCCGATCTGGAGGCACAGTATGCGGGCGGTTTGCGCGCCGACATCGACCGCAGAACGCGCCCACCCGACTCGGCGCAATACCGCCTGCGTCGACCGTCGGGTGAGGTGCGGGTCAGCTTTATCGTGCTACGAAACGGCACGACCAAGGATACGCGCGTCCTACATTCCTCCGGATCATCGATCCTCGATGATGCGGCAGTTGCCATCGTGTCTTCCGGCCATTACCCGCCGATGTCGGCCGAGCTGTTTCCCGGCGAAGGGGAACACAGCTTCACGGTCACCATCGAATTTCGCGCGCACGGATAAATCTGTTTTTCAACGAGTAAATCCCATGAATTACGAGCTCTTTCACGCCATGACCTTCAACGTCTTGTACGGTTGCATAGGTCTGCTGGTGTTCGTCATTCTCGAGCGCGCCATCTATTACACGTACGTTGGTTGGCGGATGCAGCGCCTGAATTCCATGATAGATCGCTCGAACGACTTGACCCCTCCGGCGCTCCGCACGCTCGATTGGTCGGACCCCGTGAGTCAGGCGATCATACGATACTCGACGTTGCTGGCCACTGGCGTCACGCGCGAGCGTCAGGAGGATCTGTCGTCGGCGTTGTTCATTCGGCTAGATAAGAAAGTCAGCGGGCGCCTGTGGATTTTAGACACCGTGGTCACCGCCGCGCCGTTGCTGGGCTTGTTGGGAACTCTGTTCGGGATCATGCAGACGTTTGACGCGCTGGCAGCCGGCGGCGTATCGGACCCGGCAGCGGTGAGCCGCGGCATCGGCACCGCGTTGGTGGCAACCGCCATCGGTATCGGTACCGCGTTGCTCGGGCTGCTGGGCAACAACATGCTGGGCCGACGGGCTCACCTACTGATGGAAGACTTCAAGAGCCTCCTTTTGGGTCTATCTGCAGGCAGCGGCGCGACGGCTGTCGAGGCCTCGGGTCATGCCGCCTTGTCGACGCCTGTCGTAGAGCGAGGGATGGCCGACCGGTAGAGCGTCGCGCCGGTAAAATCGACAAACTCAAGGTTGAGCGACTCGTCGCTGAGTCGCACGGTCGCGAAGCCGGACTGGGCCTTGCAGAACAGTGTGCCCTCGATGGATTGCACCGGCCGAACCTGGGAGCCGGCCCCGCAGCAGATATAATCCAGGCCGCCGCGACGTATGTGCTGCAGGTCATGATCGTGACCGTTGATGTATGCCTGTACGCCATGCCGGCGAAGGACCGGGTCAACGAGCGCCTGCATTTCTGGCGTGTCGCCGTGGCCGCTACCGCCCGAATAAATCGTATGATGGCCGATCACCAATTTCCACGCCGCCGTCGACTTGCCCAATTGCTCGTCGAGCCATTGCAGCTGTGCTGCGGTGTTTTGGCTCGATACGTTCTGTGCGATTACGCTGTGAACATCGTCGCGGTATTTGTGCACCAGGGGCGACGTGTCGATGAAGAAGAAATCTACCCGTGGTGCCGACATGTCACTGCCGGCTACTTTGTAGTATCGACTCGGCATGCGCCAGCGTGAGCTCGTCGTTGCGTAGTCGAGCTGGGCCTGCGGCACGCCGCGATAGTCATGATTGCCCAGGGCAACGTACCAGGGAACTTGCAGCGAGCGTGCCGTGTACACGTCTTCGAAGGAGGAGCGCCACTGCGGGTCGGCGGCGGACTGCACCCCATCTTCGTAAAAATTGTCACCCACTGAAATCACGAAACGATCGTCCATGTGCTCAGCCGCCTTGCCCATTTGCACGGCGACGTCGCGCTGGTGGTTGCTCCCGTTACGTCCCCAGTCCCCAACGATGAGGAAATCGAGCGTGCGGATTGCAGCAGTGCCTGACCTAATCGGCAGGGTCGACACGGCGGCCGTGGCCAGCATTGAGGCGAGTACGTCGCGGCGATTGATATGCATGGTCGGGATAAGTCTCCAGCGATATGTGCAGTTCTAGTGTCATCGATGATCGCGCGCCCAAGTTACTCTTTTGTTGCAGCCGGTCGAATTCGCGCCCTCGGATGCGGGTTGTTCTATTTGTCTTTGTTGGCGTAATGCACCGTCTTGTCATCCGTGTAAGTAGCCTGGCGCGCGATCTGAAGCCAAGTGCCATTGCTGCGTTGCCACACATCGGTATAACGCCGGTACAGCTGCTTTCCGGCTTCTGGACCGGTGTCCGGCGTCAGCGTTTCGTGCCCCATGACCACCGCAACGTCACCATAAGCATGAAAAGCCTCGATCTCGTTGAAGTATCCCGAGTAGTTCAGTTGGTCGGCACGAATCGCGGCGAACACCTGTTCACGCGTCAATATCCGGTTGCCGGGACTGTTCACCAACATTGCGGGAGACCAATATCCCTCGATCGCGGCAAAGTCTCGCATTGCAATGGCTTTGCCGGCAGCTCGCTCGGCGGTCTCGATCTGTTGGCGCACGCTCGGGTCGTCGGCTGCCGGCGTGGGTTGAGTGAGCAAGGTGCAGAAGACTGCGGCAGGCAGGAAACTCAAAAAGCGGGTTGAACGAAGCATCATGTTTACCTCGGGGCTACGGTAGGATTCAGCATGACCAGCGTGCCTTGTGGCTCGAGATTCGTCGCGTTGTCCGGCGTGAAGTTATCGTGATTATTGTCTTAGGATTTTCCTAGGTTGAATCGGTCGAGGCTTAATTGATCTATCTCTTTGATCGGTATGAGCTTGATGACGAAAACTTGTGCCTAGTCCGTCAGGGGGAGCGTCTGGCGCTCGAGCCCCGGGCCCTGGCTGTACTGCTCCTCATGGTCCGCAACAGCGGCAGGCTGCTGAAGAAGGACGCCATTCTCGTGGCGGTTTGGAAGAACACCGTGGTCGAGGAGAGCAGTCTTAGCCGCGCGGTTGCCATGCTCCGCAAGCAGCTCGGTGATGACCCGAGGCATCCCAGATTCATCGAGACCGTTCCCACCCTCGGTTATCGGTTCATCGCTGAAGTCCGCGCCGCGGTGCCGAAGGACGAGGCGCCGGCGTCGACCGGGGCGCGAGCGCCTTCGACGACCGGTGGTCACAGGCGGGAAGTTACCCACGATGCCCGGCGGCTGACCAAACTTCGCTATGCGTGGTCGACGATGGCGATAATGTTGCTCGCCGGAGCGGGTGCGTGGCGTTTTACGCTGCACCCTAGGCCCCTACTCCTGGAGAGGAAATTCATCGTACTGGCCGATTTCTCCAACTCCACCGGGGAGCCGGTCTTCGACGATACGTTGCGGCAAGGCATGATCGTGCAATTGGACCAATCGCGGCTATTCGCTCTGGTGTCCGAACCGCGCATTCAGACCGCCCTACAATTCATGCGTCAGGATCCGGGCAGCCGGGTGACGCCCGTACTGGGCCGCGAGGTGTGCCGCAGAACGGGAAGTTTTGCCGTCGTGGATGGCTCGATTGCCAGGCTCGGCGGACGGTATGTGCTGGGGCTGCGCGCCGTCAATTGCGCCACCGGCGAAATACTCGATACCGAGCAAACTCAGGCGGAGCACAGCGAGGACGTGCTGCGCGATCTCGGTCAAATGGTGAACAACTTGAGGGTAAAGACGGGCGAATCGCTGAGTTCGGTTTCGACTCACGAGACGCCGCTCGAGGAGGCAACGACGTCATCCCTCGAGGCCCTCAAGGACTACAGCGAGGCTGAAAAAGCGCAAAACGCTCAGGGAAGCGCCGCCGCGATTCCGTTTCTGCAGCACGCGATTTCCCTCGATCCGGAGTTCGCGATGGCACACGCACTGTTAGGGCGTTTGTATGGAGACATCGGGCAAGAAACGCTCTCTACGAAGAGCGCTGCCGAAGCGTATAAATACCGCAATCGAGCGAGTGAACGAGAACGATTTTTCATAGAGGCGTCCTATGAAACGCAGGTAACCGGCAATCTTGAAAAAGCGGAAGAGGTATGCGAGACCTGGGAGAGGGTCTATCCGCAGGACGCGGGACCACTGGGCTTTCCGGCGGGGCTGATTTTGCGAGTTTTCGGCCGCTATGAAGCGGCAGCCGACAAGGCAAAACGGTTGGTGGAGACGAACCCGAACTTTGCCATGGGCTATCATCTTCTCGTCGTCAATGACATCGCGCTCGGCCGCCTGCACGACGCTCAATCCGTCCTCGACGCTGCCGCCGCGCGTCATTTGGAGATTCCCCAATACCTGCTCGATCGCCATCGCCTGGCTTTCTTGACAGGAGATCAGTCGAGCGCGGATCTCGTGATGGCAGTGGCTGCGCGGCAACCGGCTGCCGAAGAAGTCCTCGCCGGACAGCAGGCGTCCACGCTGGCTTATTCGGGTCGGGTTGCGCAATCGCGGGAGGTGGTGCAGCGGGCGGTGACGCTTGCCATGCAACTGGAAAGGCGTGACGCCGCGGCGCGCTTGTATGCTGGATCTGCCCTGCGAGAATCGCTATACGGACATGTCGAGGCGGCAACGCGCGACGCAACATCCGCTCTCGAGCTGTCGAGCGGAAGAGATGTAGAGTATGGTGCCGCCGCCGCACTGGCATTCGCGCAAAAGTCTGCGGCGGCAAAGCAGCTCGCGGACGATTTGGAGAAACGCTTTCCCGAGGACACGGCGGCGCGATACCACTATGTCCCGGCGATCCGCGCACTGCTTGCCTTCAACCGAAACGATTTCGCGACGGCTCTCACTCTTCTGAAAGTGAACGCCACCTACGAATTCGGCAGTCCGCCGAGCTACTACTCCGGTTTCTACGGAGTCATGTATGCCGTGTTCATTCGGGGTCAGGCATACCTTGCATCCCATCACGGTGCCGAAGCCGCGGCAGAGTTTCGAAAAATCATCGATCATCCTGCGCTGGTCGTCAGCGACCCCATCGGCGCGCTGGCGCATTTGGAACTCGCAAGAGCCCTGGTTTTAGCGGGTAATAGAACCGCGGCAAAGGCGGCGTATGCCGATTTCTTCGCTCTCTGGAAATCTGCCGACGCCAATATGCCGAATCTCGACGCGGCAAAAGCCGAGTATGCCCGCTTGTAGGGTGCAGCGGCGCAATATGCTTATCCGCTGGTCGGAATCGTAAAGATCACCCGTAACCCTGCGCAGTCCGGTGACTTTTCCGCCCAGATTTTTCCATGGTGCAGGGAAATGACGCTGCGGCAGATGGCGAGCCCCAAACCGCTGCCGGTTGACTCGCGCCCGTCGGCGCGCGACAGCCGGAAGAACCGTCCAAAAATCTTCTCGTGGTAACCGGGGGGTACCCCCGCGCCTTCGTCGTCGAGCCAGACCCGCCACACACCGCGACCCACCGTGGAGGACAGGGCGATTCGGCCCGCCGGCGGCGAGGCGTTGATCGCATTGGCGAGAATGTTCAACAGTACGCGCCGTAGCCAGCGCGGTTCGACCAGCACCTTGCCCGATCCCTCATGGCTGACCTTGAGTTCGAGGCCGCGGTGTTCTGACAGCACGCGCGCGTCCTGACTGAAATTGTTGAGCAACACCTCCGGATCGTGTTGAGCGACCTCCAACTCGATGTTCCGGGCTTCGGCACGCGACAGAAACAGGAGTTCCTCGATGATTTGATTCAGCCGCGCGACCTCTTCGAGCTGCACGTGAACCGATTCCTCGTTGGCGGTGGTCAAACTGCCTTCGACCAGCAACTTCTCCGCCTGCAGGCGAATCAGCGAAAGCGGCGTCTTGAGTTCATGCGACGCATCCGCCGTGAAACGACGGATCTGGTCGAATGCCGATTCCAATCGGTCGAACATCCGGTTCAGCAACAGCGCGAGTTCGGAAATTTCATCGCGCACCGCGCCCACCGGAATCCGCTCGCCGAGATTGTCGGAACTGATGTGATTGGCCGTGTCGCGTATGGAGCGCACCGGCCGCAACGCCACCCGGCTCAACGCCAGCCCGATGGCCGCGCTGATTCCGACCATCACCACGAGCAGCCATGCACAGATGTGCGCGTAGTCATTCATGGTGGCCCGCACGCTGTCCATCGGCGTCGCGATGGTGACGTCGAACGGGCCCAGCAGGAATTCCGCGGCCCGAAGCTCGCCGATGCCGGCCAGGCGGGTGTCGTACACGCGCTTGCCGGGCACATCGGGTATTTCCTTGCCGCGCAGGTTGGTGGAATAAAAAATCGAGCGCACCGGCGCATTGCGCTGGTCGATCATGATGAAGAACAGCACCGCGGAATAGTTTGTCGTCTCGCGGATGCGTGTCTCGATGAGCGGCGCGTTCAAGGCGGCAAGGTCGTTGCCCAGATGCGACTTGACCTGTTCGAATTGGGCCCGGTTCAAGAAATCGAGGCCGTGGACGAGTTGACTTTGCAACAGATAATAGCCCGTGACGAACAAACAAATGGTCGTCAAGGTGGCTGCGCCGCCGTACCAGAGCGCCAGCCGGGTGCCGATCGATTTCACAGCAACTGGTAGCCCACGCCGCGCAAGGTTTTGAACAAAGGCGACCCGGGGACGCGGTCGAATTTGGCCCGCAGGCGGCTCATGTAAACGTCCAAGAGGTTCGCTTCATTGTCGTAATGAGAAGACCAGCATCTTTCGCAGATCAGCTTGCGCGATAGGATGCGTCCGACGTTCTGCATGAATATTTCGAGCAGCGAGAATTCGCGGCTGGTCAGATCGACCGGCACGCCGGCGAGATGCGCCGTGCGCGCGATCAAATCCAATTTTATGCCGCGGTGCTCGAGCACGGCCTCCTTGACCACGGATTGTCTGCGCAGCAAGGAACGTAGGCGGGCCATGAGTTCTTCCATGCTGAACGGTTTCGACAGATAGTCGTCGGCCCCGAGGTCCAGACCTTTGATCCTGTCCTGAACGGCGTCGCGTGCGCTCAATATGAGCACGGGTTCATTGAACCCGGCACGGCGCCATTGTTGCAGCAGCTTCAAACCGTCGCCGTCGGGCAGGCCGATGTCGAGTACGATGGCGTCGGGATTCGAGTCGCACAATGCATCGCTGGCTTCCAGGCAGGTGCGCGCCCACGTCACCCGATACGAGCGCTCCACCAAAGCTTGCTTGAGAAACAGCCCGATGCGGTGCTGATCCTCGACGATTAATATTTTCGTAGCCAACCCCCCTTCGACGCGGGCGAACGTCGTGTCGACGCCGCCCGCATATCGTACCGCTTTTAGGGCTGCGGCGGCATCCAAGACTTGGCGAACGAGTTGGTGCCGTCCGTGTAGGTGGTCCACACCTGATGGGTCGTCGGATCGACCGCAACATTCTTGGCGGTCGCGGCGGTCGCGATTTCACCTAATGTGGTGAGTTTCGCGCCGTTAGTGCGCACCACGGACATATTGTCCGCGCCTGCGCTGTAAACGAGACCATCGGCCGGATCGAAGGCGATTTGGTCGACCTTTTGCACGATGTCGATGGAATCGGTCATGGTGCCGGTTTGAGTATCGATTTGCGCCAGCTTGCCATTGCCGCCACCCACGTAGACGCGGTGCTTGGCGGTGTCCAACGCGAGCCCGTGGGGCTGTAGCGCGGGTGCCGTGTTCCATTGCGCCACGACCCGGTTGCTGGAGGGATCGATGACGGCCACGCTGTCCTTGGTCTTGATGTTCAGATAGATCCGGTCGGCGGCGCCGTCATACACCATGAACTCCGGAACGCCGGGTATCACGATGGTGGCGACGACCTTCGCGCTCTTCGGATCGACGACCCACACGTCGCCGCCGTTGTCGTGCGTCGCATAGATCATGTGATTCTTCGGTTCATAGATCAAAGCATCGGTAGGACCAGGCATCTTGATCGACTTGATCTCCTTCAACGTGGCCGCATCGACGACGGCGATGCGTTCGGCCTCCTGCACGCTCAGATAGTACAGCTGCGAACCCTCATCGACCGCCGTGTCGACCGTGCCGCCGGCTTTCAGGCGGGTGATCAACGTGCCCTTTTGCAAGTCGATGTAGTCGGCGGTGCCGTCGTTTTCGTGTGCAGCCAGCAGTCGTCGACGCTTGTCGTCGATGCGCAGGAAATCGAATTTTCCCTTGGAATTCGGGATCTCGACACTGGCCGCGGGCGTGACGTTCAAGGACGCTGCGTAAGACGCCGCGCCAAGAGGGGAAAGGAGCAGCAGGGAGATTATCGAGAGATGTTGTTTGTTCATGAAACTCTTCAGTTGAGATAACGGGTGGACCTTAGCCTCGCAACCTGAATCGAAGCTAAACGAAATGGCGATATCGCGTGACGTGCCGAACCAATCAATTAGCATGAGCCCCCTGTCAGGGGCGGGGGGACGACACGATGACCAAAGAAGAACGCAGAGACAAGATAAAAACCGTGTTCCGCGTATCGAGCGGAAATTTTCTTGAAATGTACGATTTCATGATTTTCGGCTATTTCAGCGCGGCGATCGGCCGTGCCTATTTCCCGGCGAGCAGCGAGTTCGCCTCCTTGATGTTCTCGATGACGACGTTCGCGGTGGGCTTCATGATCCGGCCGCTGGGCGCCATCTTTTTGGGCGCCTACATCGATCACATTGGCCGGCGCAAGGGTCTCTTGGTGACGCTGGGTCTCATGTCCGTCGGTACCTTGACCATCGCGCTCGTTCCGGGTTACGCGGCCATCGGTTTGTTCGCGCCGATCATCGTCGTGCTCGGGCGCTTGGCCCAGGGATTCTCGGCGGGCGTCGAACTCGGCGGCGTCTCGGTGTACCTGTCGGAGATTGCGACGCCGGGTCACAAGGGCTTCTACGTGTCTTGGCAATCCGGCAGTCAGCAGGTCGCGGTGGTCTTCGCGGGCGTCCTAGGGTATGCGTTGTCGCACGTGATGCCGGCCGACGAACTCGACGCCTGGGGGTGGCGGATTCCGCTGATCGTCGGTTGTCTCATCATCCCTTTCATCTACATGATCCGCCGTTCGCTGCAGGAAACCGAGGAATTCAAGGCGCGCAAGCACAAGCCGCCGGTGCGC
>CAZZXZ010000047.1:0-23046 GCA_964658135.1 uncultured Acetobacteraceae bacterium
ATGCCGATGGCTCATTTGGCGCAATGTACGTTGGCAGACGGTGTACGAATTCATTTAGGTCCAGGGTGGTGCGTTTTCAAGGATGCCGATCCTTATGAGAGCTGCCATTGTCGACTGTAGAGAATCGCCTCATTCAGATGTTGCCTCGCACGAGCCGGCTTCGGCTAATCGATTGCGGCGAACCGGTCGAGCTGACCCTTAACGAGGTGTTGAGCGAGCGCGGCGTGGTGACGCGTCACGTGTATTTTCCCACCAGTGCTTTTGTCTCGCTGGTGGCCGCACTGGACGGTAAGCCCGCGTTGGAAGTGGGGATGGTGGGCAACGAAGGAATGCTGGGCGCTCAGCTGGCGCTCGGCGTGCCGACCATCCCGCTGCACGCATTGGTGCAGGGCGGCGGAGCGGCACTGCGCATGACGGCAGGCGCATTTCGCAAGGAACTCGCGCGTAGCGTGCCGTTGCAGGGTCTGCTGAATCGCTACGTGTATGTGTTGATGCAGCAGTTGGCCTCATCGGCCGCGTGCGTACGGTTCCATCGGATCGATGCCCGGCTCGCGCGATGGCTGCTCATGACTCAGGACCGCGCGCAGTCGGCGAACTTTCAGATCACTCACGAATTTCTAGCCTACATGTTGGGTGTACGTCGCGTTGGGATCACGACGGCAGCGAGCATCTTGCAACGCGAGAAGCTGATTCAATACCGCCGCGGTCAGCTGCAGATTCTCGATCGACCGGGACTGGAGCGCCGAGCGTGCAGCTGCTATGCCGACGACTGCAACGCCTATTCGACGCTCTTCGAGCAGACCAAGGTGAGCCGCGTTATTTCCGCCGGAACGATGAAACGGTTGGGCGGGCCCCAATAACCGGTACCGCGGCTCACATACACCGATAAATTCTTCAAACGGTTCAGTCCGGACGTGAAGGGCTGAAAATACCGCACGAAGAGATTCCACGGCCAGAATTGGCCGCCGTGCGTATGACCCGAAATTTGTAGATCGTAACCGGCGTCGGCGGCGGCGATCGCGGTGCTCGGTTGATGGGCCAGGAGAATTTTCGGTCGATGGCCGGCGGGCGCGCCAGCGAGTGCGCCGGCAGGGTCGCTGCGCTGCGCCGGATCGAAATGATGCGCCGTAAAATCAGTGACCCCCGCCAGCAGCAGCGACGCGCCGTCGTGGTTGAGAATGACGTGCTGATTCTTGAGGACGATGAGCCCCAACCGGCGTAACTCGATCGTCCAGGCCGCTTCACCGGAGTAATATTCATGGTTGCCGGTGACGAAATAGACGCCGTGACGCGCCGCCAAATCCGCGAGCGGCGCCGTATGCGCCGACAAGTCCTCCACCGATCCATCCACCACATCGCCGGTGACTGCGATCAGATCGGCGCCCAGCCGGTTGACGCGCGCCACGATACGCTCGACGAAACTGCGTTTGATGGTGGGACCGACGTGCAGGTCGCTGATCTGGGCAATGGAAAAGCCGTGCAGGGCGGTGGGCAGGTTCGCGATCGGAATGGCGATCTCGACGAGACGCGGACGCCGGGCGATCGCCAGCCCGACGAGCGTGCACGAGACCGTCAAACCCAGCGCCCACCACGCCGAGGGTCTGGTTATCAATGCCGCGCGCTCGGCCGGGAGCACCAGATGCGCACCGAGCAAATAGACGTCGCGTAACAGCGTGACGACGAACAGGGTAGATAGAAATCCCATCAGCGTCAGGCCCACCCAGGCAATACGGTCGGCCAGCCGCCGGTTGATCATCGAACGGGTGCGTACCGATGCGGGGATGAGCGCGCATGCCGCCAGCAGAATGACGACGCCGGCGACGATTCCCCAAGGCCCCGATGACAACGCCGGCAACAAGCGCCAACCGATGTAGCCGGGCAATGACACCACGAGCCAGACAGGATGCAAAAATCGACGGCGGGTACTCATGAATTAGCGATGCGGGAGCGTCCCGAAACTAAAGCGCCTAGGCCGTGATTCGTGAGCGACGTGTCGCCGCCCCGTCAGTGGACCGGCTTTTTGAACTTCAACACGAAATTATCCGCTTCGCCGACCGCCAGATAGCGGGCACGATCTTTGTCGCCCTGCGCGAGCGTCGGCGGCAGCGTCCACACGCCGTCGACCCAATCCTTCGTATCCTTGGGGTTGGCGTTGATCTCGGAGGAGCCGACGAGGACGAAGCCGGCCTTCTTCGCCAGCGCCACGGTGTAATCCTGGCGCACATAGCCGCTTTTCGCCTGCGGATCCTGTGGCACGTCGTTGCGCCCACGGTGTTCCTCGATACCGAGAATCCCGCCGGGCTTCAGCGCGGTAAAGCACGCGGCGAACACCTGTTCGGCGAAGCCGCCGTCCATCCAATTGTGGAGGTTGCGAAAGGTGAGGATCACATCGGTGGAGGCGGGTGGCGCGAGATCGACATGTCCGGCCCCGAGCGTCGTTTCGTGAATGGTTCCGAGACGGTTCTTTTCGGCAGCCATGGTCGAGCGCCACTGTTGTACGCCCTTATCTTCGTCCGCATCGCCGGGCGGGGGCAGCGCCACCGTGTAGGTGCCGCCACCCTTTGAAAGATACGCGCCCAGTATTTCCGTCCAGTAGCCACCGCCGGGCCATAGTTCGAGTACCGTCAACTTGGGCGTGACACCGAAGAAAGCGAGTTCCGCGGCGGGATGACGGGTTTTATCGCGCGCCACGAACTTAGGGGTGCGCCCTGGATCGGCCACGGCAGCGGTCAACGCGGCGTCCGGCGTCGCCGCCGATGCCGTCATACTCGACGTACCGAGCGCAATCAACAATGCGGCCATCAGTCCGAGGCCAGAGATGCGGTTCTTCATGAGACGGGAGTCCTTAGCTTGCCGGAGGCGTATCGCCGGCGAATGGAATGGGCGTGGTGCCGGTCACGGGTCCGATTGTCGCTCGGTCGCTCACGTACAATTTTACCTCACGTTCG
Organism: uncultured Acetobacteraceae bacterium; assembly: GCA_964658135.1. Classification (GTDB taxonomy): domain Bacteria; phylum Pseudomonadota; class Gammaproteobacteria; order Steroidobacterales; family Steroidobacteraceae; genus Bog-1198. The sequence continues at coordinate 2,949 of CAZZXZ010000047.1, forward strand.
AAGTTCAAGTTACCCTGAACCGTCACGCCGGGGCCGATGTCGATGCGCGGAACGTCGCTGCCGAAATGGATCAACTGACCGCTGGACTTCTCGACCAAAATGCCGCCTTCGACGCGGGAAGCACCGAATATCGTAATACTGCCGTTGACCGTCCGGATCCCCCCTGCGACGTGTGCGCCCGTCAGTTCGATTTTTCCGTTCACGTTCGCGACGGGACCCAAGACTTCGGCGCCATCGCGCACCGCGACGCCGCCGTTGACCGACCCCGATCCCTTGGCGACGTGCGCATCGGCACCGATGGTGATGTTGCCGTTGACGGTGTGGAGCGACTCCGCGGTGGCGTGACTGCCGAGTCGGATCCCCCCATTGACCGTGTTGGCCGAAGTCACCGCGCCGTTGTCGTCGATGAGGATATTGCCGTTGACGGTCTCGGCGGGAACCGCCGGCTTGCCCGCCAACACGTGAACCGAGCCATTCACCTTCGAGGATTCATCACCGTCGTCGGATCGGCTGCACGCCGTCAAAACGGCCAGCAGGGTCAGTATGGCGACCGTCCGGCGCCCCGAGACAGGGGTAACCGCCCCGGCAAATTTTGTCATCGTTTCTGTCATCGTTGCATCCCTGTCAGGTCCGCCCGTTGTTACTCTATCAGTGTCGCATCAAATCGAAATGCCGAACGCCTTTAAGATGAAGGCATACATATCGACGACTTCGTCGATGAGCTTAGCGGTCGGCATGCCCTGGCCATGACCGGCCCGCGATTCGACCCGCAATAAAATCGGTCGTCCATGGGGATCGGCATGTTGCATGGCGGCCGCAAACTTGAAGCTGTGCGCGGGGAACACCCGATCGTCGTGGTCGCCCGTCATGATGAGGGTCGCCGGATACTGCACTCCGGACCGCACGTTGTGATAAGGCGAATATCGATACAGCGCCCGAAACTCATCGGCATTGTCCACCGACCCGTAGTCGGACTCCCAGGCTTTGCCCACCGTGAACTGACGGAACCTCAGCATGTCCATGACACCCACTTGTGCAATGGCCACGGCAGCGAGGTCCGGACGTTGTTCCTCGACCGCGCCGATCAGCAATCCGCCGTTCGATCGACCCGAAATCGCGAGCCGTTCGGGGGACGTCCAGTGCATGGCCGATAAGTAAGTGCCGGCGGCAATGAAATCGTCGAACACATTCTGTTTGTTGGTCTTCATGCCGGCCTCGTGCCAGAGGCGGCCATACTCCCCGCCGCCGCGTAGGTTGGCTACCGCATAGACACCGCCCATCTGAACCCAGGCGGCGACGGTCGGCGAGAAGCTCGGTGTGATCGAAATGTTGAAGCCGCCGTAGGCATACAAAATCGCCGGATGGGTGCCGTCGAGTTTCGTGCCCTTACGCGCCGTGATGAACATGGGTATCCGAGTGCCGTCTTTGCTCGGGAAAAAAACCTGCTGGGTTTCATAGTCCGACGCCACGAACCCGCTCACCACGGGCGAGTGCCACAAGCTGATCGTGCCATCGGCGAGCGCCACGCGGTAGATGGACGGCGGCGTACCGAAGCCGCTGTACGCGTAGTACACCTCGGTGTCTTGGGCATGGCCTTGCAGCCCTGAGACGGTGCCGAGGCCGGGCAACTCGATATCGCCCAATAAATTCCCGTCGGGTGTGTAGCGCTGCACGGTGCTGTGCGCATCCTGCAAACGTTGCACCAACAATTGGCCGCCCACCAAACTGGCGGCTTCGATCGTGTCCGGTCCTTCGGGCACCACCGTACGCCAATGCGACGGGGCCGGATTCGCCAGATCGATGCCGACGATACGATGCCGGGGCGCCGCGTCGTCGGTGCGCACGAAGAGCGTGGAGCCGATGGTGTCGATCACCTCATAGGTCGCGCCGGGATTCGGGATCACGGCTACCATGGGTGCCTGCGGGTGGGTCAAATCTTTGACCAGCACGGTGTTGCGTGTGTCGGTTCCAAGCGTCGCCTGCACGACGAGGTAGTGCCCGTCATCGGTCACCGAACCGCTGACGAACCAGCCGGGATCGTCGGTCCGCGTGTAGATGAGTTCATCCTCTGCTTGCGGTGTGCCGAGTTTGTGAAAATAAAGCTTCTCGTATTCGTTGGCCGCCTTGAGGGCGGCGCCTTCCTTTGGCGGATCGTAGGCCGTGTAATAGAATCCGGAGCCATCCCTGCGCCAGCTTCCACCGCCGGCCTTGGACCATTTCAGCGTGTCCGGGAGATCCTTGCCGGTGAGCACGTCGCGCACCCGCCAGACCTGCCAATCGGAGCCCGCCTCCGATAACGCATAGGCGAACAGCCGCCCGTCGAAACTCACCGCCGTTTCCCGCAACGCCACCGTGCCGTCGGCGGAGAGGGCGTTCGGATCGAGCAGCACGCGTCCGCTCGCGGCGAGGGGCGAGGGCTGCGCGGCGACGACGTAGACGACGGATTGATTCTGCAATCCATCGTTGTGACTGTAGAACCAGTTGGCGCCGTAGCGAGCCGGCGGCGTCCAGCGCTCGAAGTTCCACAGGGCGCGCAGGCGCTGAGTCATCGACTCGCGTCCGCTCAGCGCATCCAGGTAGGTCCGGCTCAGAGCCCCTTCTGCGGCGACCCAGGCGCGTGTCGCCGGCGAGTCGATATCCTCCAGCCAACGATAAGGATCGGGTACGGAAACGCCGTGATAATCATCCCGCTGCGTACCGCGTGGCGCAGTGGGATAGACGAGAGGCTGGTCGCCGCCGCCCACACTCGACACCGCCGGCGCACCGCCGACGATCAGCATGGCGAGGACAACGCACCGCGTTCGGAAAAATGACATCGTGGGTCCATGCATTAAGGTTACTCGGCGGCGTCAGATATTTTCGCATAAAACTTGGTGAAGCTAGCGTCTCGACACGGTTAAGCTGGCGGCTTGCGAACCGACGCGTGCCGCATCTCGACCTCTACGCTATGACGATCCAGACCTGGCTACTTTTCTTGGGATTGGAGGCGGCATTATCGTTGTCGCCCGGGCCCGCGGTTTTCTACGTGGTCTCACAAGGAGTTCGCGGGCGCTCGCACATCGTGGCCGCCACCCTCGGCATTCTGAGCGCCAATGCAATCTACTTCGCCCTGTCCGCCACCAGTCTGGGCGCGTTGGTTGCCGGCAGCGCGCGGTTTTTTAGCTTGATCAAATGGGTGGGTGCCGGGTACTTGGTCTTCCTGGCGATCAAGGCGCTGGCCGCTGCCGCCGCCGGCGAGGGCGTGGCCTTGAACGACTTCGGGCTCGTCCCACGGCAAACGATGCCTCGCGAGCGTCGGATCTATCTGGGCGCGCTGACATTGCAACTGTCGAATCCCAAGGCGTTGTTGCTTTTTCTGGCGCTGTTGCCGCAGTTCGTCGATATGCGGCGGTCCGCCGTGCCGCAGATGATGATTTTGGCGGCCACCTCCATGATCCCGGAGTTTTTCATTTTGCTGAGCTACGGTTGGCTCGCGCAACGCGCTGCGCAGGCCTCGGCGCGCTTCGGGGTGACCGCCGCCATGAACCGCTGGTTGGGATGGATCGAAGGCGTGGGTCTCCTAGCCTGCGCAACCTTGGTGCTGAAGTTCAACCGAGCGGACTAGCGCGCCGGCGTGGCCGCGGTGGCAATCAGACCTCGATAGGATGCAGGTATCGATGAATCGCGGACACGGCGACCGATCCTTCGCCGACGCTCGACGCCACGCGTTTGACCGATCCGGAGCGGACGTCTCCCACCGCGAAGATACCGGCTCGGCTGGCGGCAAAAGGTGACAGAGTGATCGCATCGGAGGCGACCTGACCGGTGACCACGAAGCCTTTGGCATCGAGGTCGAGACATCCGCTGAGCCACTCGGTATTCGGATCGGCGCCGATCATGACGAAGATATTGCCGATGTCCAGCGTGCGACTGTCCCCGCTGTCGCGCTGCCTCCAGGTTACCTGTCGCAGACGCACGTCGCCGTGCAAGCCGACGATCTCCGTGCGCACGTGCAGCGAAATCTTCGCCGAATGCACAATGCGCTGAACCAGGTAGTCGGACATGGTGGAGGCCAGGCTCGGGCCGCGCACGACGACGTGCACGCGGCTCGACGTGCGTGACAAGTAAATCGCGGCCTGACCGGCGGAGTTACCGCCGCCGATGACGATCACTTCCTCCTGCGCACATAGGTTGGCCTCCATGGCCGCCGCGGCGTAGTGAATGCCGACACCCTCGAATTTCGCGTAGTCCGGTATCTCGAGCTTGCGGTAACGCGCGCCGGTTGCCACGACCACGGCCCGCGCGCTCACGAGCCGGGCATCTTCGAGCGTCAGGCGATAGGGGACTTCGGCACATTGCAGCGCCACGGCGTTGCGCGAGATGGCGAGATGCGCGCCGAATTTTTGCGCTTGGATCTGGGCGCGTCCGGCGAGCGCCTGTCCGGATATGCCGGTGGGAAACCCTAGGTAGTTTTCGATCTTCGAACTGGTCCCGGCCTGACCGCCGGGAAACAGTCCCTCGATCACGATGGTATCGAGGCCTTCCGAAGCGGCATACACCGCCGTAGCCAGTCCCGCAGGCCCGGCTCCGACCACCGCCACGTCGTAGACGTGCTCGGCATCGATGACTTCGGTCAGACCCAGGGCGGTGGCCAGCGCCATGGTCGTCGGATTACGCATCACGATTCGTTCGGGAAAGATGACCACCGGAAGTTCATCCGCCGACAGTTCGAAGCAGGCCAAAAACCCTGACGCTCCGGGATCCAGTTCGGTATCGAGGAAACGATGCGGATAGCCGTTGCGCGTCAAAAAACGCCGCAGCCGCAGCATGTCGCTGCCGTGGCCCGGGCCGATCAGCACGACGCCGCCTTGCGAATGCAAGATGAGACCGACACGGCGCAGAATCAGGGCGCGCATGATGATCTCACCGATGTCGGGTTCGGCCGTCACCAAGCTTTTGAAGTCGTGCCGCTTGATGCGCACGACGGTGGCGTCGGTACCGGCGCGTGCCGAGACCAAGATTTGCCGGTCGTTGAAAAGATCGAGCTCGCCGGTGAATTGACGGGCCGTCTGCACGATCACCACACGGGCCGCCCCGTGTTCGCCGGTTTCGTAAATCTCGATCGTGCCTTCCAAGACGAAGAAGAAATCAACGCTCCGGTCGCCCCTTTTGAACAGGATGGCGCCTTTTTTCAATCGTTCGACCGCGCCGTACGGAACCATGCGGGCGGACATGTCCGCGCTCAGGTGCGGGAAGGTTTGCCGGTCTCGCGCGTAAGGATCACTGGGATCCGAACCCGCATCGTCGTCGGTGATGTCTGACATGCACCGATACTTAACACATCGCGCTAGCGCAATCGATCCTCATTTTTGCGCTGGTGGGGCCACCAGCGTTCCAACATGGCCGCAGCCCAGTCCTTGCCGCCGATTCCAAAGGCCAGCGCCAGCGCGAGAACCAAACCAAATAAGATGATGAGGAACGTCCTTTGCACGATGTCGCCGCCCACTTCGATCTGGCTGAGCGCGATCATGACGACGAAGGTCATGATGAGATAGCGGGCGATTTTGCCGAGGATCTCGGCATCGGGGATCTGCCCGTCCGTGCAATAGGTGTGCACGGCCTCGCCGACGAAACGTGCAAAATAAGATCCCAACACCACGATCAGCATGGCGACCAGCACCTTGGGCGAGAAAAGTTCCGCACGCTGCAGCAAGTCGGCGATGTACGTCGCGCCGAGGCCGTTGAACGCGATGATCAGCGTCGCCAGAATCACGACCCAATAGGCGAACAGCCCGAACAGCGTCGTCGTGTCCCCCTGCAGACCGCCTTGCTGTAAAAACTTGTCGGTGCCGGCGCGTTCGGTCAGAACACCGAAATTGACGGCACGCAGGCCTTTTTCGACGGCGAAACGCACGGCTTTGGCGACCAGCCAGCCGATCACGACGACCAGGATGGCAAGTGCCAGGCGCGGGAGGAACACCGCGAATTGACGCAGGAACTCCCGCGTGGTGTCGAGCAACATATCAATGCTTTGCATATTTCTTTCTCATGTGGCGTCCCACTCCAAAATGCCCTGTAAGGGTATGCCCGCCCAAGTCGGACGATTGTTGAGCTCGTAACGCAGCTCGTAGAGCGCTTTTTCGAGTTCGAAGAGACCGAGCAAACCGTGACCCGGCCGCAGCGACGAATACAGTCCCGACGCTTTCGCGGCGGAGTCGTACGCTGCCAAAAACGCGCCGCGGATTTCGGCGGCCCAGGCCCGTGCCAACGGCTCCAATTTTCGTTGCTCCACTGCATCGTGCGCGACGCTGCGCAGCGCGTTGTGCGCGACGTAACTGAACGAGCGCAGCATGCCTGCGACGTCTCGCAAAGGAGATTGTTTGGCGCGCCGCTGTTCCAGGCTGTTGCCGGGTTCGCCTTCGAAATCGACGATCACGAAATCGTTGCGGGTTACCAGTACTTGACCCAGATGGTAATCGCCGTGAATGCGAATCTTCCGGCCTTCGGCATCCTCGGCCGCGCACGCTTCGAGCCGCGTCAGCAGCCGATCCTGCTGACCGAGCACGGATGCCGCTTCGTCGCGCTCGCTCGGCGCCAGCTGATCCAGCGAGCTCTTCAGCAAGGCGAGCGCTGTATGCGCTTCGTCAGCCGCCCGCGCTCGATAGGCGTCGAGATCCGCGCGGGTGAGGGGTTGCGGGTCGAAGGCGGCGTTGCCGGTGGGAGTCGCGAGCGCACCGTGCAACTCGGCGGTGCGCGTCGCCAGCGTGCGAATCATGATGAGAAAGGCCTGGTGGGCATTCTCGGGGACGCCATCGGTCGACGGCGCGGTCCGATGTTCCTCCAGGAAGCGTCGCACGTACTCGAGCGCATAGGTCCAGCCGTCGCCTTGATTCGCGACGTAGGCTTGCAGCATGGCGAGCAATTTCGTCTGCCCATCATTGCCGGCATATTCCAGAGTGCCCGCCACCGGTGCGCAGTTGGGATAATGAACCACGTCGGTGAGGAACAAGCCCATTTCGAGCTCGGGACTGGCGCCGACGCGCAGTCGACGATACCCCTTCAAGATGAGCCGCTCGCCCATCACGACCACGGTGTTCGAACTGGTGCCCTGCGGCCGGGCCGCCGGCAAGTCCGCGAAATCGCTGCCGGCAAGCTTCGCGAAGGCGGCCGTCGGCCGAAATTGCAGCTTGCCGTGGGGGGTGGCGAGGTCACGGCCCTTGGCTATCGCCGCCACCACCGACCGGCAAAAAACCTCGTCGGCAAACGCATCGCCCAACACGCCGACGCTCGCCTGTTGTCGGATCTTGGCAATCGCTGCGGTGGTCAAATTGCGGACGCGATCCTCGTCGCGATCCTCCCATGCAAGCGCCAACGGCATGAAATAGCTCGCCGGCTCGTCGGTGGTGCCGAGCTCCAAAAGCGCCACGACCCAGCTGATCTTGCCCTCCTGCCAGACCACGCTGTCGACGATACGGGCCCGCTCGATGGGAGTGCCTTTTGCGGCGTACCAACGCTGGGACTCGATGAAGCGCGGCAGGGTGTCGGTTTCAAACTGGACGCGAGTCTTCTCGGCCATGCCGATACGCCACGGCACCACGCGTTCGCGGAACAAGCTGCTCCACCCATCGAACAACACCAAGACCGGCCGTTCATCGATCGAGAAGATCTGTTCGTGCCAGGACGGCGCGTCGGCGTCGGTGGTCAGCTTGAACCAGAAAAATCCGTAGGCCGAAATGGTCAATAAATAGGGCGGTTCGCCCACCGGCGGAAAAGTGGTCCGCCCGAGCATTTCGACTGGGACGCGACCTTTGAAAGTCGCCAAGTTAAGTTCGACGGGTTGCGCCGAGCGCGACAAATTCGCGACGCAAAGAATGGTGTCCTCGCCATACTCGCGCAAATACGCGAGGATTTTACGATTCCCGGGTTTGAGAAAGCGCCGCTGCCCGCGGCCGAATGCCTGGCTCGCCTTGCGCACCGCCAGCATACGTCGCGTCCAGCTCAACAACGAGCTTGGATCGCGTATCTGGGCTTCGACATTGGTGGACTGATACCCGAATACCGGATCCATGATCGGCGGCAGGTAGAGCTGCTGCGGGTCGGCCCGCGAGAACCCGGCGTTACGGTCCGGACTCCACTGCATGGGGGTGCGCACGCCGTTGCGATCGCCGATGAATACGTTGTCACCCATGCCGATCTCGTCGCCGTAATACAAAATGGGCGACCCCGGCATCGACAACAAGAGGCTGTTCATGAGCTTGATGCGCTCGTGGTCGTTCTCCATCAGCGGCGCGAGCCGTCGGCGGATACCCAAGTTGATGCGCGCCCTGACGTCCGAGGCGTAGGTGGTGTACATGTAGTCGCGCTCTTTGCTGGTCACCATTTCGAGCGTCAGCTCGTCGTGGTTGCGCAGAAAAATCGCCCACTGACAGCTCTCCGGTATCTCCGGGGTTTGCTGCATGATCTCGGTGATCGGGAAGCGGTCTTCCTGCGCGATCGACATGTAGATGCGCGGCATGAGCGGAAAGTGATAGGCCATGTGGCACTCGTCACCGTCGCCGAAATACTCGCGGACGTCCTCCGGCCATTGATTCGCCTCGGCCAGAAGGAACCGATTTTTGTAATCGGCGTCGATGGCGGCGCGCAGCTGCTTGATGACCTCGTGCGTCTCGCGCAGATTCTCGTTATTGGTTCCTTCGCGCTCCACCAGGTAGGGAATGGCATCGAGTCGGAAGCCGTCGACACCCATGTCGAGCCAGAAGCGCATGATCTCCAGCACGGCTTCCATCACGCGCGGATTATCGAAGTTCAGATCGGGCTGATGACTGAAGAACCGGTGCCAGTAGTATGCCTTGGCCACCGGATCCCAGGTCCAATTCGACGTCTCGGTGTCGATGAAGATGATGCGGGTGCCCAGGTATTTCTGGTCGCTGTCGCTCCAGACATAGAAATCGCGTTCGGGCGAGCCCGCCGGCGCCTTGCGGGCGGCTTGGAACCAGGGATGCTGATCCGACGTGTGATTGATGATGAGTTCAGTCACCACCTTCAAGCCCAGTCGATGCGCCTCGAGCAGCATCGCCCGAAAATCGTCGAGTGTACCGAACTGGGGATGGATGTTCTTGTAATCCGAGATGTCATAGCCATCGTCCCGCAGCGGCGACGGATAGAACGGCATGAGCCAGATGGTATTCACGCCCAAATCCCGGATGTACCCGAGCTTCGAGGTCAGGCCGCGAAAATCGCCGATGCCATCGTCATTGGAATCATAGAACGACTTGACGTTCAGCTGATAGATTACGGCGTCCTTGTACCAAAGCGGGTCGTCGACGACGAGGCCGGAGGGTGCGGCGGATTCCAGCGGCGGCGATTGAACGTCAGTCATTGTTTAACGCATTATAAAAAGTAGTCGAAATCATGTTCGCTGCGCACCCAACGACGCAGCCTGAATACGTGAGCCGGCAACCGGTACGGATCGAGCGAGACGTAATTGCGCGAGCCGGTCCACTGATAACGTTGATCACTCAGCAGATCATGCACTTGGTAACGCTGATCCCGCTCGATATCGAACCCGGTGAGGTCCAGATCGAGCCAGCCTGATTGCGTATTATACGGGTCCAAATTCACTATCGTGAGGACGATGTTGCGACTCGCCACGTCGTGCTTGACGTAGGCGATCAGCTGATCGTTGTCGAGCGGGCAAAACCGCAGCGAATGATCGCTGTGCAAGGCCGGATTGTCGTTCCGTATCTGATTCAAGCGAGCGATCAACGGCGCCAGGCTGGTCGCTCGGTCGAGGTCCCAATGCCGCAACTGGTACTTCTCGGAGTCGAGGTATTCCTCGGTGCCGGGGTCGCGTGGCGTACTCTCCATCAACTCATAGGTCGGACCGTAAATGCCGTAATTGGCGGCGAGCGTGCCGGCCAGTATCAGTCTGGCGGCAAAGGTGGAACGCTGCCCCGACTGCAACGCCTCATGCAGAATGTCGGGCGTATTCGGCCAGGCGTTCGGCCGGAAATACTCGCGGCCCGGGCCATGCGCCAGCTCGGTAAAATACTCGGTCAATTCACGCTTGGAGTTGCGCCAGGTGAAATACGTGTACGACTGGCTGAAACCGGCTTTCGCGAGGCGATGCATCACCTTGGGCCGGGTGAAGGCCTCGGCGAGAAAGAGCACCTCGGGTTGTGCGCGCTTGATTTCGCCGATCGCCCATTCCCAAAAAGGGAAAGATTTCGTGTGCGGATTGTCGACGCGAAAAATGCGCACGCCCTGCGCGATCCAAAACTCCATGACGCTCTTCAGTTCATCCCATAAATTGCGCCAGTCGGGATTTTCGAAATCGAACGGATAAATATCCTGATATTTCTTGGGTGGATTCTCAGCGTATTGCACGCTGCCGTCGGGCCGATGCTTGAACCAGTCGGGGTGCGCGCTGACATAGGGATGATCCGGTGCGCACTGAAAGGCGATATCGAGCGCCAATTCGATGCCGCATTCATGCGCCTTGCCGACCAAGCTCTTGAAGTCGGCCAACGAACCGAGTTGCGGCAATAGATCCTTGTGACCGCCCTCGCGAGAGCCGATGGCCCACGGACTGCCGACATCCTCGGCCGTCGCGGTCAATGCGTTGTTGGCGCCTTTGCGTTTGATGCGGCCGATCGGATGGATCGGCGGCAGGTAAAGGACGTCGAACCCCATGCCGGCTACGTACGGCAGGCGCTGCTCGACGTCCTTGAAGGTGCCGTGACGGCCGGGCTCGGTTGCCGCCGAGCGCGGAAAAAGTTCGTACCAGCTGCTGAACTGCGCACGTTTGCGATCGGCGATGAGTTCGAGGCCCAGGCTCGAGGCGAGGGAGCGATCGGCATAACGATCGACGATGGCGGCGCGCGCAGGATCTAGAGCCAAGGCTTTCATCGCCGCCATGTCGGCATGACCGGCTCGATCGTCGGCGCTCGCGCGCATCTGCAGCGCCCATTCGTTGAGTATCACGGCATCCGACGCCGTCGCGCGGCCGCCGGCGGCATCGATCAGTCCCGCACCCACCTGCAGAGCAATGCGGATATCCTTTTCGTCGTCGCGGCGTTCCAGTTCGCTGCGCCATGATTGGAAGTGGTCCACCCAGGCGGTCACGGTGTAGCGATAGCGTCCCGGCACCGGCGGTGTGAAGTCGGCCGTCCACACATCGTTGACCTGCGACGTCATCTCGACATCGAACGATTTACCGTCGGCCACGCTTTGCCAGGTCAGCACCACGCGCAGCTTGTCGTGCCCGTCCGTGAAACAATGCGCTTCGATGCGAACGGCTTCACCGGCAATACGTTTGACCGGAAACCGGCCGCCGTCGAGCACGGGCAATACCGCATCGACGACGGCACGCAGACGGCCTTCCGCCACGTGCCCCGTAGCGGACGGCGCCGGAGCCGCGGAAGGCGCGGAAGGCGCGGGATCGGCCACGATCAGTGCCGATGTTGGTCCCTTCGGATCATTGCCCTGGGCGGCCTTGGGCTCCTCGCCATGGGCGAGCGTGTGTACGGCCGCTGCCAGCGACGTCGGTGCGGCGACAGCCGGCTTGCCGCGCTTGCGCGTCTCCTTGTCGCCCGCTTTATCACCCGGCTTGCGATCGCCGGCGGTGGAGCCGGCCTTGTGTTTCTTTTCAACCATGACTTTCCCAACGCAGCATGATCACCGCCAACGGCGGCAAATTCAAATTCAAGGAATCGATTCGGCCGTTCGCTCCCACCGGTACGGATTGCACACTGCCCAAATTACCCCAACCGGAGCCGCCGTATTCTCGTGCATCGCTGTTCAAAAGTTCCCGCCAGGTGCCTCGGGTCGGAATGCCGACCAGGAAATTTTGGCGGGGGACCGGTGTGAAATTCACGACCACGAGCACCGGCGCGACGCTGCCGATGCCCTTGCGGACGAAAGAGATCACGCTCTGTTCCGCATTCCCTGCATCGATCCACTCGAAACCTTCCGGAGCGAAATCGATTTGATGCAACGACGGTTCTTCCCGATACACCCGATTCAGGTCGCGCATGAAACGCAGCATACCGGCATGCTCGCCGAGCGAGGCCACCCACCACTCGAGTTCTCCCTCATGGGTCCACTCACGCCGCTGGGCGAATTCGCCGCCCATGAACAGCAGCTTTTTGCCGGGGTGGCCCCACATGTAACCGTAGAGGGCCCGGAGATTGGCAAACATCTGCCAATCGTCGCCGGGCATCTTACCGATCAACGACCCCTTTCCGTAGACCACTTCATCGTGCGAAAGCGGCAGCACGAAGTTCTCGTTGAAGGCATAGATGAGCGAAAAAGTCAGCTGGCCATGATGGTACTTACGGAACACGGAATCTTGTTTGATGTATTCGAGCGTGTCGTGCATCCAGCCCATGTTCCACTTCATGCCGAAACCCAGACCCCCCATGGTCGTGGGCCGTGACACCATGGGCCAGGCGGTGGATTCTTCGGCGATCATCGCGACGTCGGGATGATCGCGGTAGACCGCTTCGTTCAAGGTGCGTAGAAATTGGATGGCCTCGAGATTTTCCCGCCCACCGTAGCGATTGGGAATCCACTCGCCATTGTTACGGGCGTAGTCGAGGTAGAGCATGGATGCCACGGCATCGACCCGGATGCCGTCGATGTGGTATTTCTCGAACCAGAAGAGCGCCGAGGAGATGAGGAAGCTACGGACCTCGTTGCGGCCGTAGTTGAAGATGGCCGAGTTCCACTCGGGATGAAATCCCTGACGTGGATCGGCATGCTCATACAGATGCGTGCCGTCGAAACTGGCGAGCCCGTGGGCATCGTTCGGAAAATGCGACGGCACCCAGTCGAGAATGACGCCAAGACCTTTTTGGTGCAGATAATCGACGAAATACATCAGATCTTGGGGCGTACCGTAGCGGGCGGTCGGTGCGAAATAGCCGGTGGTTTGATAGCCCCACGAACCATAAAACGGATGTTCCGTGATCGGCATCAGCTCGACGTGAGTAAACCCCAGATCGTTCAAATGATCGGCCAACTGATGCGCGAGTTCGCGGTAATCCAAAAACTCGCCGTCCTTGCGACGCCAGGAGCCAAGGTGCGCCTCGTAGACCACCATCGGCGAATCGAGACCATTGCGAGCCGCTCGGGAACCCATCCACGCCCCGTCCTGCCAGCTGTAGTCCAGATTCCAGACCCGGGAGGCGGTGGCGGGTGGCAGCTCACAATAAAATGCCACCGGGTCGGCCTTCTCGAGCACGAACGAGGCGTCGCTCGACACGATGCGGTATTTATAAGCCTGGCCGTGCGCAACGCCGGATATCGAGCCTTCCCAAATGCCCGAGCCATCGGCGCGCACCGTTAGCGGGTTCGCATCGGCCTGCCAGCCATTCCAGTCGCCGATGACCGAGACGGCCGATGCATTGGGGGCCCAAACGGCGAAACTCGTCGTGTCCCGCTCCCGAAAATGACAGCCCAGCATTTGATGAAGATTCGCGTTAGTCCCTTCGCGGAACAAATAGACATCCGTTTCACTCGGCACGATGCAGCCAATTCATAAGAGCTCCGCTTGAGAGAATGACCCGATTACCGCAACGCGTAACAGACGCGAAGTCGTAGGTCCAATGCTGACACATCTTGAGCAGCCTGCGCTCTAAGTCGTGTCGTTCCGGGGCCCCATCCGATGTAGGACTCGGCTGGCGCGGGCCTGAGCGGCGCAGTTGAGGTACGCTCGCGGCATGCTAACGATCGACCGTCTGCTCGAGACCGCCACCGACCAGCATCGTGCCGGCAATCTCGGCGAAGCACGCCGACTCTACGGGGTCGTGCTGGCGAACGAGCCGGCCCACACCCTGGCGCTCTTTCGCAGCGGTCTGTTGGAGTTGCAAGAACAACACCCGGAGGCTGCGCTCGACATGCTCTTGCAGGCCGCCGCACAGATGCCCGCCGAGCCGCGCTACCACTTCGCCGTGGGCCGGGCCTTTCACATGTTGCGGCGCTGGGCCGAGGCCGAGGCGGCGTACCGCGAGGTGCTCCGACTAGACCCTCGTTCGGCGGATGCGCATTGTGCTCTCGGCGTGGTGTTGTTGCTGAATGGTCAGTTACGCGCGGCGGCGGCCGCGTATGGCGATGCGCTGGAGTTGCGGCCAGGCGACGTCGTGAGTCTGGGAGGGCGCGGCGCGGTGTTGCGCGAGTTGGGCGACCTTGATCAGGCGGTCGCGTTGTTGACCAAGGCAACCATTCTCGATCCGGCCGAACCGGCTCACGCGATCAATCTCGGCATCGCGCTGTGTCAACGACGGGACTTTGCCGAGGCGGAAATCGTCCTGCGCAAGGCGCTGGTGCTCGGGCAACGCCGCCCGGAAGCAGCCTTCAACCTGGGCAACGCCTTGCAGGGTTTGGGCCGGCTCGCTGAGGCGGCGGAGCAGTATCGGAGCGCGGTCGGTGAGCGGCCGGACTACCCGGAGGCTTGGAATAATCTCGGCAACGTGTATAGAAGCATGGGACTTTTCCGACCAGCCGAGAGTGCGTTCGACGCGGCGCTCGCGGTCGATCCCAACGATGTGGTGGCGTTGAATAACTTAGGGTGTTTACTGCGCGTATTGGGGCGCAGCGATGCGGCGGAGGATACCCTGCGCCGGGGCTTGCGGGTCAACCCGAGCCACGCCGCGTTGCTAGACAATTTAGGCAGTGTTTTAAAGGATGCCGGTGCGCTGAACGAAGCGATAGCCTGCTTTCGAGCGTCGTTGAACATTGCGCCCGGGAATCCCGACACGCACAGCAACTTAGCCTACGCGCTGAGTTTCCAGTGCGCGGACCCGGCGCCCATTCTCGAACAATGTCGGGAGTGGAATCGATGCTTCGCGGCGTCTCTGGCGGGTAGGGCGGCGACGATGCCCTGCGCGGAGCACGCCGGTCGGCGCCTGCGGATCGGGTACGTCTCGGCGGACTTTCGCGATCACTGCCAAAGTCTTTTCATGGTGCCGCTCCTGGCCCACCACGACCATTCGCGGGTGGAGGTGTTTTGTTACTCGAGCGTCGAACGTCCGGATGAGATGACCCGGCGCCTGGCGAGCCATGCCGACGTGTGGCGCGACGTCCGCTCGCTCACCGATGCAGAACTCGACCGCGTGATTCGCGAGGACGCCATCGATGTGTTGGTCGATCTGACGATGCACATGGCGGACAACCGCCTGCTCGCCTTCGCTCGAAAGCCCGCGCCGGTGCAAATCGCATGGCTCGCGTATCCGGGAACCACCGGGATCGATGCCATGGATTTTCGGCTGAGCGATCCGCGTTTGGACCCGCCGGGATACGACCATCATTACAGCGAGCGCACGCTGCGCCTCCCGGATTCGTTCTGGTGTTACCACCCCTTGACCGACGTGCCGCAGGTCGGGCCGCTGCCGGCGCTGGCCCGCGGTTACGTGACCTTCGGTTGCCTCAACAATCCATGCAAGATAAGCACCCATACGCTGCGGCTGTGGGGCGAGGTCATGCGTCGGTTGCCGACCTCGCGCCTGACGGTGATGGCGCCCGAGGGCCGTCATCGCGAGCATTTGCTGCGGCGTCTCGATGCCCACGCCATCGCCGCCGAGCGCGTCAACCCGCTCGGCTTTCGCCCGCGTGCCGAGTACCTGGCGTCGTACGGTGACATCGATCTGGCGCTCGACACGCTGCCCTACAACGGTCACACCACCAGCCTCGATGCCTGTTGGATGGGTGTGCCGACGGTCAGCCGCGTGGGTGCCACCAGCGTCGGTCGCGGTGGCCTGAGCCAGTTGCATCAACTCGATTTGCGGGAACTCGCGGCCGACACCGACGAAGGCTTCATCGCAACGGCGGTGAACTGGGCCCTGGATCTCGGTCGGTTGGCGACGCTGCGGCAGCGCCTTCGCCAGCGACTCGAAGCGTCGCCGTTGATGGATGCGGCGCGTTTCGCGCGCCATATAGAAACGGCTTACTCGACGGCGGTCGCTTCGGTGCGCCGTAAATCGTGCGAGTGAGAGGCCAGCCACTCGATGAGCTGAACGCGGCTCAGCGCGGGTGCGAACAGCCAGCCCTGCGCCTGGTGGCATCCCAACTCGGCCAGCGCTTGAAATGTCGCGTGATCCTCGACGCCTTCGGCGACGGTCTGTAAATCGAATTGGTTCGCCAAACGGATGATGGTTTCGACGAGCCGGCGATCGGCGTTGTCGGTGGTCATTCCCCGCACGAACGACTTGTCGATCTTGATCTCATCGGCGGGTATTTTCTTGAAATAGCTGAGCGAGGAGTAGCCGGTGCCGAAATCGTCGATGGACACGCGTATCCCCATGTCGCGCAGCTTCTTGAGCCGCACGGTCGCTTGAGCGAAATCGACGATCAAAGCACCCTCGGTGACTTCCAAAGTCAAGCGGCGGTCGTCGATTTTCCATGTCTTCACGGCCGTGCGTACCATGTCGATGAACTCCCGGTGGTGCAGCATTCCGGGCGTGATGTTGACGGCAACCGCCAAGCCGTCGTTCTCCGCCGACATGCGCAGAGAATTGCTGAGCGAGTACCACGTGGTGGTGTGGATCAGGCCGGCCTCTTCCGCAAGCGGAATGAAAACGTCCGGCGTCGTCACCGGGCGGCCGTCGCGCAGCCAGCGCATCAGGGACTCGACTCCCACGGCCTTGCCGGTCGCCATGCTGATTTTGGGTTGAAAATACACGGCGAGTTCGCCCGTCTCCAGTGCGTGGGCGAAGTCGTTGCCCAGGTCCCAGGGCGTCAATACGTCGCTGCCGTCGCGATCGGTGTACACGACGACCCTGGCGCCGCGCTTGCGCGAAGCTTCGGTGGCAAGTTGGGCCAGGCGCAGCAAGGACTCGGGCTGATCCGAATGGGCGGGGTAGAGCGAGATGCCGATGTAAAGTCGTGGTTTGATCGCGACGCCGCCGGCGTTGAACAGTTCATCGGCGGTACGGGCCAGCTTTTCGGCGGCGAGCACGGCGTGCCCGGAATTGCGTATGGCTTGCACGATCGCGCAGTAACGGCCATCGCCGAGCCGGATCACCTTGCCGCGTTCGCCCAGTGCTTTGGTGAATTCAGCGTCCAGAGATTGCAACATCGCTGCACTGGCGGCGAACCCGAGACGCGCCTGAAACTTCGAGATCTCACCCACGTCGACCAGAATGAGGGCGAGCGAAGCGGGGCCGGTCATTTCCTGCGCCAACGCATGAAGCACGTCTTCGTAGGGGTGCGTCAGAGGAAAAATTCCTTGGGGTCGATGCCGTAGGCGCCGGGCTCCAGGCCCTGCGCGATCCACAAACTCGCGTTACCCTCCGCATTGTCCTTGGCATAGAGCTGCAGATCGATCAAGGCAAAGTCGTCGCGGATGTTTTTCTGCGAATCCAGCACGATCATGATTTCCGGTCGCAAGCGGCGAAAGCGATTTTGGGCGATCACGACGGCGACTTCTCCGGTGTTCAGCTCGATCAAGGTTCCGGCGGGGAACACACCCACGGCCTGGATGAACAGTTCCACCAACTCAGGTTGGAACCACGTCTTGCCGAGCCGCGTCAGTTCCCGTACCGCGTCGTAAGTGGACTTTCCTTTCGCATAAAAGCGCTCGGTGGTTATCGCATCGTAAAAATCGACGATTCCCGCAATGCGCCCGGCGAGCGGGATGTGATCGCCGGTCAATTGGTTGGGGTAGCCGGAACCGTCGAGCCGCTCGTGGTGGGTGGCGACCATGGCCTTCATGAACGGATCGGCGTTCTTATTGGCATCGAGCGATTGCAGACCCGATTCGACATGGCCTCGCAAAATCACCCACTCGGCTTCGCTAGGCTTGCCCGGCTTTTGCAGCAGCTCGATCGGGATCTGCATTTTGCCGACGTCGAGCACCATCGCCCCCATGCCGAGAGAGCGCAGGGTGTCGCGGTCGAGTCCCAGGTGTCGGCCGAAGGCGAGGGCCCAGACCGAGCAGGCCAAAGAATGGGAGTAGAGATAGTCGTCCTTGGTCTTCATCCGGGCGAGCCAGCTCATGGCGTCGCGATTGCGAAAAATGCTCTCGATCATCGAGTCGACGACGCCTTCCATGACAGCCATGTCGAGACCGCCGCCCCGGCGTAGACGATCGAACATGACCGTCATGGTTTGACGCGCATCGGCATAGATCACCTTGGCCTTGCGCAATTCCGTTTTGAGCGGAATGGCGTCGCGCAGCGGTACCGAGGTCTGCCGCGCCGTGAGGTCGCGCGATAGCGATTCAAGCGCGGCGAGACCATCCGGTTTCTGCGGCGACGCCGGTGGCGGCGACGGAGGTCGGGCGGCCGCGAGCAGCTCGTCGGCTTCGGCGGCGGTCACCTCCACATACACCGTTTTGCAGATGTTGCGCAGTCGGAGGAGATCGGCGTCGTCCTCGATTTCGAAGCCTTGAAATAGAAAAGGCGATTCGACCCAAGGTCGGTCCAGCCGGGATACGTACAGACCTTTTCTGAGCGAGGCCACCGGAATTTGGATGGTTCGTTTGGACGTCACAGCGGCATTATTATCTTTCACGCCCCATGATAGCCACGCGATTTCTCGAGTGTCGCGACGCGCTTCTCGGCAGAGTAAAATGGCGCGGCACCGCAAGCTCATGCAGCGAACTGTTTCACAGTTGCAGACACGGTGCCCGCTTTGCGGGCGATGCCGGCTGAGGGATTACTCGGCGCTGCGCGCCTCGCCCTGCGGGTCGCCGCCGGGCTTGCGGCCCTGCGGGCGATCAGCGTCGCTGTGCGCCGCTGTCGAACCCGGCTTGTTTCATGTCGGGGGTTCGAATTGAGCACCACCAGCGTTCGGTGCCGCAAATCGGTTTTAGGACAGTGTGTGGTTGATGCCGGCTGAGGGATTCGAACCCCCGACCTACGGTTTACAAAACCGTTGCACTACCACTGTGCTAAGCCGGCATTCCGGGCGGGATTATAGCCATTTTATGCGGTGGCCGGTGGCGGCTGCAGCAGCGGCTTCTGACCGAGTAAATCGACGGCGGCTTGATACAGCTTCGCTCTGACTTGGAAACGTTCGTGGGCTCGGGTGATGTAGCGGACGGAGATTTCGATACCGCCAACGACGGGTTTGACGTTGACCCCCGGGGTTCCGGAGAACGTCTTGCCGCGCTGGGAGGGCACCGCTCTCTGCCATTCTTGTTCTGCCTGTCGCGCGCCTTCGGCGGTCGCGTCGACAACGCGCTGGGTGATGGCATCGACGATCGGATAGGGATCTTGGCCGGCGGGCACCACCACCTGTAATTCATCCCACAACCATTGACCCGATGTCGAAAAATTAAAGTAGTGTCCTTCGATGGCGAAGCTGTTGGTGAAAGTAACCCGGCGTCCCGTCGGATGTCCGGCATCGCTCCAGTTGCCGGTCTCGAGCAGGACGGTGTGAAACATTCCGAGTTCTGTCACCTCGCCGCTGACTCCATTGATCTCGACCCAATCGCCCAAACGGATTCCGTTTCGTCCCATCAACATGAGCCAGCCGAAGAACGCCACGATGAAGTCCTTGAGCGCGACGGTGAGTCCAGCACCGACGATGCCGATGATGGTGCCGAGCTGAGTCGGCACGCCGATCAAAATCAGCAGAATGACCAGCACACCCAGAACTCGCATACCAACCCGCGTCACGCTGCGCAGGGTCTCGACCTGGCGACGGTCGAGCTTGGGATTGTCGAGCAGATGTTGGACCCATCTGTCGGTCATCAGCAAGGCAAGAACGATTCCGATGACAATTGCGGCGTCGAGCGTGAGCGAGTGCACGAACACGATCGATTGCGCCGTCACGTCGGCGATCCATCGTTGATAAACGCCGGCGAGTTCGCGCTGGTCGAGGGTTTGCCGCTCGAGCAGGGTCAGTACGCGCTGATTGGCGGTGATGAGTTTCGTCTGGTTGAGGAGGGTCGTGGCGTTTTCATGGCTGTGCGTCACGGGTGGGGAAGCTATCACGGCACCCGCTGCCTTGGCGCTTTGGGTGTGCTGAGATAATTCCGCAATGCCGCCTTTGGCGTCTTCCAGACTGGCCGTCAGTGCCGTGCGCTGCTCGCCGAGCGTGGCGGCTTTGCGAACGGCGCCGTCTCGAGCTTCGGTAATCAATGCCAGTTTTTGCCGCAGGGTCAGCCAGCTGCGAA